>JAAYBK010000392.1 GCA_012718885.1 Ruminococcus sp.
AAGAGAAAAATAACAAGACACTTACAGCCTGTAAAATGATACAGGCTGTTTTGTTTTTTTATGAAAAAATACTCGTTGTTTATTGATTAATTCACACAAATTCTATTGAATAAGAGCGAAAAATATGGTATAATTAGCTCGATGCATAAAATGAACGATTCTGAAGTAAGATATACAATTATTCCCTTCAGAAAGGGCGTGGATTTATGAGATTGACCTATTCCATATTGTTCCTCATTCTTATCATTGCACTATTGATATGTTCTGTGCTGGCACGCCGATCGGACAGACCTACAAGAAATTCAGTTTCTTTTCTTGAGGCAGCGCTGATACCCCCGGTACTTGGAAATCTGTTTATAGTCGGAACAAGTATGAGGATAACGGCTCTGATCGGCTGTTATTTATATTATCTCGGCATGGATCTTGTGCTATATGCGCTGGTCAACTTTACCAATGCTTACTGTCGCAGCAAAGGCAGTACGGCGCATAAGCCGACAGTAATGTATGTAATGCTTGCTGCGGATGCGGTTCAGATGATACTGAATCCCATATTCGGCCATGCATTCAGCATAAAGGAAGTAATTGTCGAAGGAGCTCCGTATTACAAGCTGGTGCCTTATTGGGGACAGGCGATCCATCGTATTGTGGATTACACAGTTTTTTTCAGCGTAATACTGATATTTGTGATTTTCACTGTAAAGGCACCGAAGATAAATCGTGAACGTTTTGCCGTTTTACTGGCAACTATGGCAGGCGTAGGCCTCCTTCAGACATACAATATCTTTTTCCAGTATGCAATTGACCGCTCCATGCTGGGCTACGGCGTATTCGGAGTGGTGATCTACTTCTTTGCCATCCACTACAGACCGCTGCGACTGCTGGACAGTGTTCTTTCCAATATTGTTTCCGGATTGTCGGACGCATTCTATGTATTTGACTCCAATGGCAGCTGCATATGGGCAAACGATCAGGGATGCAGGCTTGCCGGCATAGAGGATAACAACTACGAAGCTATAACCGGAAAGCTTATGGAAAAATTCGGTGACTCAGGAAATCCTGATGAGCATATAACAAAGCGCCGTATAGGAGAAGGTGCTGACGCATGCTACTATGTATTTGAAGAAAACTATGTTAAGGACAGCAAAGGCCGTGTGGACGGATCTTACCTCCGTGTACAGGACATCACAGAGGAAGAGCGTAAGATCAGGGCTCGTGACGAACAGATCGGACAGATAAGCCAGGAGGCATACAGGGATCCTCTGACAGGTGTCGGAAGCAAGGCGGCTTACACAAAAAAGGTGGGCGAGCTGAACAGGATCATAGCAGAGGAAGAACCTGAATTTGCAGTAATAATGGTGGATATGAACAATCTGAAATATATCAATGACGACTACGGCCATAAGGCAGGCGATCTTTATATCCGGGGCTGCTGCCATCTGATATGCGAATTTTTCAAGCATTCGCCGGTGTTCCGTATAGGTGGAGATGAATTTACAGCCATTCTTCAGGGACAGGATTATGAGAACCGGGTTCAGATAACAGCAGGGCTGCGTGAGGCCTATAAAAACGCTTACGAGCAGGAAGATGCAGAACCGTGGCTGAGATATTCCGCTGCTGTAGGACTTGCGGAATATGCTTCCGATGACAATGCATTCGAGCTTGTATTCAAACGTGCGGATAAGGCTATGTACGAAGAAAAGAAGGAATTCAAGAAGAAGTACGGAAGCTATCGCTGACGCTGCATGGCTTCTTGTACAGATTACCGGAAGGGGGGAGCGTATGAGTTACTCAGCTGAAGAGATAAGAGCAGCACTGAATAATAATGAGCTTTGCGTTTACTATCAGCCAATGTATGTGGCTATGACCAGCCAGCTTAAAAGTGCAGAGGCACTGGTGCGCTGGGTAAGACCTGACGGAACAGTGGTATCACCTGCCATGTTTATACCTGAGGCGGAGGAATCGGATCTGATAATGGAAATAGACTGGTATGTTGCAGAGATCGTGTGCAGGACTCTTGAAAAGCAGAATTATATGCCGCAGTTTCCGATATCAGTGAATTTCTCCCGTAAGCATATACGCGAGGAGGATTTTGCGAAAAAGCTGACAGAGCTTGTGGACAGGTACGAGCTGCCGCATCCTCTCATAGAGATAGAGATAACGGAATCAGCAATGGTGGTCGAGCAGGAAATGCTCTTTGAATGGATAACATCTATCAGGAGCGCCGGCTTTACAGTTGCTATCGATGATTTCGGCAGTGGTCTGTCATCGTTGAATTTCGTAAAGGATATCCCGGCAGATGTGCTGAAGATAGATAAATCCCTCCTCAGTCACAACTGTGAGGACGAAAAGGAGAGGATCGTTCTTGAGAGTATTTTCACATTTGCCCACAGACTTCATCTGAAAACCGTTGCCGAAGGAGTTGAGACCAAGGAGCAGCTTGCATTTCTGCGCTCCTGTGACTGCAACAGGATACAGGGCTACATTTTTGCAAGACCAATGCCTGAGAACGACTATCTTTCGCTCTGTATGGCGCACAAGGCTGCTGAGGATCCGGCAGACATCCTCCAGGTGCAGAGTACGTCCAGTACGGTGAATCTGCTTATGGAGGTGGTGTTCCGCCGCTATCCGCTGATAATTTTTACCAATCTTACGAGAAATACCTATTACGCCATGGTGTATAAGAATTTCACCACCACTTCCTGTCCTTCAACGGGAGTGTTTGATGAGCTGATAGTGAACGGCACAAACAGTATGCATCCGGAAGACAGGGAGATATTTGCGGCGACCTTCAACAGGCAGAACCTCATAAAGGAGCATGATGCCGGAACTCAGGAGATCCGCCTTGTGACCCGTCAGCTTGGCGATGACGGAATTTACAGAAGAGTAGAGACCTTTGACTATTTCGTGAAGAGCAGCAGCTCAGATGATATCATAGCTATAACTCTATGCCAGCCGTTGCTGGATTGAAATAACAGAACAGGCAGGATGCTATGGTGATGTTCAGGTGACCGTCAGTTGTTATCTGAGCAATACGTATAGCACCATGCCTGTTTTTTTATCGCACTGTCCGCATATGAGCCACATTGCTTTTTTTATGAGATAAATATTGGAAAAATGCTGCTTTTTTGTTGCAAATCACTTGACACTTTTGTGAGATTCAGCTATAATAAAGAAGATAAATTTTATCATAATTAATTAACATTGAGGGAGGTTATTACATGAGAATATCAAAAAAACGTATACTGAGCGTCCTTGCGGCAACTGCACTGTCGATCAGCG
The DNA here is from genome assembly GCA_012718885.1 of Ruminococcus sp. Lineage (GTDB taxonomy): Bacteria > Bacillota > Clostridia > Oscillospirales > Ruminococcaceae > Ruminococcus. The sequence continues at coordinate 3,280 of JAAYBK010000392.1, forward strand.
CTGTACCGCAGAATGCTGTCCCACTGAAGCCTGTGCTTACAGCCTGTGCAGAGGCTGATGTATCAGAGAATTTTACCTATAATATCAGTGATGACGGCGAATATGTTATCATCACTAAATGCATCAGTTCTGATACTGCGGTTGAAGTACCTGAGGAGATAGAAGGACTGCCGGTTAAAGAGATCGGAAGCTGGTCATTCTTCGACTGTGACGGTGTGGAAAGCGTTGTATTGCCGTCCACCATCAAAACTATAGGAAGCAACGCATTCAACGGCTGTGACGCAATGACAGAGGTCGTTCTTAAGGAAGGTATTGAAAGCATTGGCGACGGTGCATTTATCAATTGCCATAAGCTGAAGGAAGTTACACTTCCGGAAAGCGTAACGAGCATCGGTGTAAGTGCATTTTCAGGCTGTAAAGAACTGGAAAATGTAGTTATACATGAAAATGTGACCAGCATAGGCAGCAGTGCATTCCGTGATACAGCCTGGCTGAGAGCAAAGAGCGCAGATGATCCGCTTGTTGTTGTCAATAATATTCTTATCGACGGTACAGCATCATCAGGTAAGGTTACTATCCCGAATAACGTTACAGTCATCTGTGGTATGGCGTTCTCCAGCTGCCGCGCAATGACAGATATTTCAATTCCGGCAGGTGTGAAGAGCATAGGCGAAAGCGCATTTTATAATTGCTCCGGATTGAAAAACGTTTCAATAGATGACGGCGTTGAGAGCATCGGCTATCAGGCATTCAGCAACTGTACCGAACTTACTGAGATCGTTATCCCTGACAGCGTGACAACAATAAACGGCAGCACATTTTTTGGCTGCACTAAACTGGCTGCTGTTAAGCTGCCGTCAGGTCTGACAAGCATTACAAATTCTATGTTCAGCGGCTGTACTGCACTGACCGGCATTGATATACCGGATAGTGTAAAACAGATCGAGATGCGAGCATTCTTAAGCTGTTCATCTCTGGAGGAAGTAGTTATTCCTGAAGGAACAGAGAGCATTGCTATGCAGGCATTTGCCTTGTGCAGAAATATGAAAAGCATAACCATCCCTGACAGTGTGACAAGTATCGGACAAATGGCATTTACTAGTTGCCCAGATCTGACTATAATCGGAAATGCAGGCTCAGATGCAGCGACCTATGCACAGAATAACGGCATTGCATATGATGCATTTAACAGTGTGTCACTTACACTCAGCGATGATCTCGGACTGAATTTCTATGTCAGCGGCATAGATACAGCTGAGGCCGCAGCAGCATACCGTGTGACATTCTCCGGAGAATGCGAAGAAAACGGCGAAACAGTTTCACTTAAGAAAAAGAAGGAAGGATATTGTGCAACAGCAAATATTTCCGCGGATCATATGGGTGAAGAGATAACTGCTGTTCTGGAGCGCAAATACGACGAGGACTGGAAAAAGATAAGCGAGCAGACATATTCGGTAAACAGATATCTTGACAGTGTTGATACTACCGGCAGTGAGGCACTTGCAGAGCTTGTAACTGCTACAAAGGAATATGGCCAGGTAACAGATGCATATTTCAACGGCGGTACTGTTACTGCAATTACAGATGAGCAGGTAAACGAAGTTATAGCTAACACTTACGACTCAACCTTCACAACCGATGAGGCAAAGCTTTCACTTGTTCTCGATTCAAAGCTTGCAGCGAGGATCTACATTAAGGACAAGGCAGTTGAAGCCGGAGCATCTGCTGAATACACTCAGTACAGTTCAGATACAAGTCCGTGGTATGATATTACTGCAAAGGCAGGCGGAAAAGCCGGTGTTTACTTCGAGATCCCCGGTCTTGCTCCCACTGAACTTCATGTGCCTTACAGAGTGAAATACGATGGTAAGTATTATAACTTCTCGCCGCTCACATGGGCAAGAAGAGTAATGAAGAACCCTGATTCAACCGATAAGAGTAAGGCTATGGCTTACGCTCTCTATAAGTATTATGTAACTGCAAGAGATTTCAAATACGCAGACGAGGCATAAGGAGAATCAACTATGAAAGAAAAGTATACAGCTCCCGAAATGGAGATAATCAAATTCGATAACGAAGACGTTATCACAACAAGCGACAAGCCCGAAGTTTGGCCCGAATAATAACCAAAACAGGAAATAATAAAAGGAACGGCCATAGAGAAGACGATTCTCTATGGCCGTTTTTTACTTTATGTGGTCAGTCTCACTCAGCTGCATCCTCTGCGGGAGCGCTTTCGTCAGCTTCTGCCGGGCTGACCTTGAGTGAGCCGAGGATAGCCTGAGCCTCAGGGCTGTCAAAGCTGAAGCCGGCGCAGGAAACACGGAGGAATCTGCCGTTTGACTGGCCGTAGAGCTCAAATCCGCCGCCAAAGTCGTTTCCGTACTGGAAGCCGTTCCATTCGATATCGCCTAAGGTAGTAGCAGGGATATCCTTCTGCTCGTTTGTGTAGGTGTTCTTATTGTATTCGTACTGCTTCTGCTGAACATCCTCCTTCTCGCTCTTGATATCGAAGTAGCTGAAATCGGACTTCTTAACTGAGCAGAGCTCAGGATCGTTCTCATCGAGGAAATCTCCGCCCTTGAGTGTCCAGCCGTCCGGAACCATTAATGTAAATACGCCCCAGGTCTGTTCTGTACCTGTGAGATCAGCCTTG
>JAAYBK010000393.1 GCA_012718885.1 Ruminococcus sp.
ATTCTTTATTGTGATATAGCTGTTATCAGACTTGGACTGTGCTGTTATGCTCTTCCATGTGAAGCCACTTGCAAAAGCTGAGTCCTCAATAGTATATCCATTGACTATCTCATTGCTGTCATAAGCTGTTTCCACGGAAATTGTCCAGTCGATATACTCTGTAACAGTTCCGTCAGCAGCTTCCTCTATCCGGTACTGACCGGACTTGCTGGAAGAATGCTGAGCTTTCTTGTTATAGTCTATCGTAACATTCTTGGATTCACCGTCAACGACCTCGATCGTATTGCCGATACCGTTTGCGTCACCGCTTACTTCTGTACGGTAAACAAGTCTTACATGACTCTGAGTAACGCTGTCCTTGAATGTCCACTCATCGCCTGAGGTACTGGTGAAAAGATCTGACAGCGGTATTGCTGTTCCGTTTTCATCAGTAGCACTCATAAGCTGGATATTGCTGAGTTCAGCGCCGGGAGTATCCTTTATGGTAGTTCCTGCAAGGCTTATACCGTAATTTCTGTCAACGCTTGCTGTCCAGTAGATATAATCCTTGTTCGGATCCTCACCTGTACGGTCTCCGTTGTACTTATAATCCGGTGTTCCTGACTTTCCAACATGGGGAGTTGAATCAGGTGTAACAGTAACTGTAGCACTGTCCTTTACTTCATTATTCAGCTTGACGCTGTTTGTAACATCAAATGCTGAAGTATGTGCTTTAAGCTGTTCAGGAGTAACCTTTGTCTTATAGGTTATGGTAAAATTCCTGTAAGTATTTATACTCTGGTTGAACTGTATCTCACCGTTCTGGAGGAAGCATATACCATCGGGATTGCAATTGAAGCTGCCGTCAATGATCTCTCCAAGCATATCATCAGTGATCTGATAATTATTAGTCTCATACAGATCGCTCACATTGATCGTCCAGGTTATCTCCGGGCATCCGGATGAATCCTGACCGGTTATCTGTGCGCTCTTGCTGAGGGTAGGTGTTCTGTCGTCAAAATCAACGTTTATGCCTACATTTCCGAGATTTACTGTCTTATCTCCATTCTGGAGATGATCTCTCGTTACCTGACCCTTGAATTGCAGCGAACCAAAGATCAAACCGTTACTTGTCCTCAGATAATTGATGTAATCGATATTGAAGTCAAGTACAACAAATCCGTAATCATCATTGCCGGTGTCATATATCGTAAACTGACCGCTGGCATTTGAGGAAAGATGATGATCGGCAACATAATTCGTCCAGCCTGTAGATGAGTCTGATGAAAGACCTACACCTGAATTGTTCATTGCAAAGATGCTTAGCTGATCTTTTGGTACTCTAAGGTAAATACTGTGCTTGTTGGTATCGATCTTATCGTGGCTCTCGTCAATGATAGTAAAATTGACGTTCATATCGAATTCTACCTGATCCTGATTACTTTCTACAGTGATCGTATTGGTAGTGCTGTCATATGTACCGCCGGAAACTGAGGTGATATTGATATTGGTAATATCATTATTGATCTCATATGAGCCGCTTGGAACAACACTTTCACTTGCGGCATATGCCTGCTTTACTGCTGAAAACGGGATACCGTAGCTTATGAAGATACTGAGACATAAGAACAGCGCCAGACATCTGTGAAGCATGGTCTTACTGCTCAGCAGCTTATTTATTTTCCTTTTTACATCCATTCCGGCACTCTCCTTTCTCAATCATGATCCAGATCTGCGTCAGACCTTACCGAAGTCCTTCAGCGGAAGCACCCTCAGAAGAACTTTTCCGAGGACATTTTCGTATGCCACACAGCCAACTGCCGTTGAGCGGCTGTCTATGGACACTGCTCTGTGATCACCCATAACGAACAGTCTGTTCTCCGGGACCTTGTACGGCATTACTATGTCACATTCTCCCAGGGCTTTTCCGGAGATATAGTCCTCATCCTTTACCTCTCCGTTGACAGAAACTGTACCGTCCTCAGATATCTCAATGATATCGCCCGGCAGTCCTATAACACGTTTCAGCAGAACCTTGTTGTTGTAGTGGAATGCAACTATATCGCCTCTTTTGTAGTGCGAAGTCCTTATGCAGAGCACTACATCATCATTTTTAAGCGTTGGCGACATACTTGAACCCGTTACCCTGAACACCGGCAGAAACGCCGAGGAAATAATAACAGCCAGAGCTGCCAATACTATAATTGCTCCGACTGTGTTCCTGAGATTCCTTGAAAATGTCTGTTTCCGTCTGAGCCTTTTCAGTTCTCTTTCAAACTGTTCGGATGAAGGAATATCCATGATATTTTTATTATCAGTCATTTTCCTTCGCCCCCGGGATGTCTGATGTATCTGATACACTGACCGGTTCTGCTCCCTCGCCTGCATTGTCCTGCACTTGAAGTTTTAGCGCTTCGCCGGCCAGTGTATATAGTCTTTCCTTAAGCCTGCTGTTTTCTTCTGCAAGCTCCTCGTTTTCCTTTTTTAAATAGTATAGTATTTCGATTAGTTCTGATCTTTTTAGTTTTCTGAGTTCCTTATCAGTCATAGATCCTCCGGATAATATAAAAATCATATCTTTACTATATGTTAATTATATCATCATTATATATGTACTTCAAGTGTCAATGACCATTATTCATAATTTGTACTTAATTTTTGTCAACTCAACCAAGGCTATTTTATCCGGTTTGTACAGTTTAACGGCGGCAGTTTTTAGATTTTGTAATATAAATTTTAAAAATACCAAAAGTTATATTTTTCGGCAAAAAATCGGCACTGGTTGACCAAATTATGTGATATTTTCCTTGCCTTCAGAAGTCTTGCAAAATAAAACTATCCATGCTGTAATACATGGATCCAGTCTGTCAATAAACCTCAGATTCAGATAAAAGATCAGGGACGGCATTTTGCCATCCCTTCTACTCTCAACTTTCTATTTTCTATTTTTTGCTCACTGCCCACTGATAACCGGACAAAAATAAAAACCCCTGCGAGACCGTGAGTTGTCCGCAGGGGATATTTGCTGTATTTGAATCAAGACAAATTATTCAGCAGAATTGAGCTTCTTAGCGAGCTGAGACTTCTTTCTTGCAGCCTTATTCTTGTGCATAAGACCCTTAGCGCAAGCCTGGTCAACTCTCTTTATAGCTACCTTGATAGCCTCTGCCTTATCAGCAGCACCTGTAGCTACAGCAGCGTCAGCCTTCTTGAGAACAGTCTTGAGATTGGACTTTCTTGCCTTATTAGCAGCAGCCTTTGTTTCGTTAACCTTAACTCTCTTCTTTGCAGATTTGATGTTTGGCATTTTGTTACACCTCCTTGAGATCCGGCGGAATGTATATTTCTCCGCTTTTTACAAATAAATAATAGAGCACACACGGGTCCGTGTACTCCGGATAAGTGCAACGCACACTTATCCTACTGAGACAAATATAATTATAACATTTTCACCAATAAAATGCAATAGGCAAATGTGATATTCTGATAAAAAATTTTTTTGACATTTAAAGCATAATGCACAAGGAGGCGAAGTTTTGAACATCAGAACAGACCTTGCTGTTGAAAGTTTCTCCGTCAGTGACCTTCCTGAAGGCGTCCGCATGAATATCAGGGGAAAAGCCTTCAGCATAACCGAGATCATAATTGAAGATGACAGCTGCCTTGATACCATAGGAAAGGGCAGGGGGTCTTACATCACTCTTGAAGGCGGAAGCCTGAGCTGCTTTTCCGAAAACTATGAGGATATGATCTCCGAGCTTGCAGGGGAGCTCCGCAGGCTTGTCCCGGAGGGAGAGGTGCTTGTTGCCGGGATAGGCAATAACGATATCACCCCTGACGCTCTCGGCCCTCAGACTATCTCTAAGGTGCTTGCCACCCGTCACCTGAGAAAAGAGCTTGAAGCTGACAGTGAGGCGTTCCTGACGTCTCTGAGGCCTGTCAGCGCTGTTGCAGGAGGAGTTCTCGGTCAGACCGGCATTGAGACTGCGGAGCTCATATCAGCTGTTGCAGAGCAGATAAAGCCCTCCTGCATAATCACCGTGGACGCTCTTGCCTGCTCTGACATAAGCCGCCTCGGTACAACTATACAGCTTACTGATACAGGCATATCCCCAGGCAGCGGTGTCTCAAACACGAGGAAGGAGCTGTCCGCAAGGGTATTCGGCATACCTGTCATCGCTATAGGCGTTCCCACTGTGGTGGATATACTCACTATTGTACGCAGCCTCACAGGCATTGAGCTTAACGACGATCTTCCGGGGATGATGGTCACTCCCAGGGATATAGACCGCCTTACAGAGCGTGCTTCACAGCTCATAGCTTACGGTATCGATCTTGCACTTCATCCTACCCTTACTCTCGATGATATAAAAGGGCTTTTTTAGTGAGCAGAAAGTAGTGTGTGCAAACATTGTTCTCTCCTGCACTGCTTTCTGCTTTTCTCTGATTACAAAAAAAGAAGGATCCGACTTGTCCGTTGGATCCCTGTTTTTTCTGTTAAATTAAGACCACTTTTTCACTAAGATCAGCTGAAATGATTTCTGGTTCCGTCTCCCCAGAAACTGAGATAACCCTGTGAAAACTGTGAAGGATCGTTAAAGTAAAGTCTAACCGCGTTCTTTACACTTTCTGTAACGTATCCTGAGTAAGTTCCAAGATTTACGTATGATCCGCATCCTGAGAACTGATTGCGCTGGGTAAGAACTCCGTAAATTGTGTTAGGAAAACGTGAGCTGTTTACCCTGTTCATAACGACCTCTACAACGCAAGCCTTATCGTATTCACTGATCCAGTACGAACCAGCCTCGTGTCCGACTACATTGCAAAGGAGAATAAAGTCTGAATCTGAGATCGGAAGCTCGTTTGCAGTAGTACCTGCGTTTGCTTCCTGAACAGCTTCTGTAGGAGCTGCTGTTGCAGGTGCCTCTGTCTCGGCCTCTGTAACAGTCTCTTCGGGAGCTGCTGTCTCTTCCTCTGTAGGAGCTGCTGTTTCAGCTTCTGTCTGAGGTTCTTCGAGATATGTGGGTTCTTCGTAGTAATAATATTCTGTCTCGGCTTCTGTAGGAGCCTCTGTAACTGTCTCTGCCTCTGTAGGAGGCTCTGTTGTTGTCATCACTTCAATAGCGGCTGCAGCAGCTGTTGTAGTGACTGTGTATACTGTCTTTGAAACATTGTCTACTGAACTATAGCTCAGTGACCTCTTTGTTATGCTTGAATTAGATTTTTTGCTTTTTACTGAAGCGGTTGTGGTCTTAGCAGAAGTTTCAGCAGCAGCTGCCAGTTCTTCGTTTGCGGGTTCTACAATAACGAAATCATCTCTTGTACTAACCTGAGGTGCTGCATTGTATGCAACAGCTCCCCCGCCAATCAAACAAGCAGTAATAAGCCCGAAGACGCCAGCTGCAAATTTGGCTTCTTTCATCAACTCATCCTTTCAATTATTAGCGTTTGATATTTGCTCCTTTTTCGGGAACGTGTAAATGATACCACATTTAACGGAAAATAGCAATACTTTTCAGATTTTTTCCATTTTGCACCCAAAAATAACTACCCATTTCGCCGCTCTTAGTGGTAAACAGCACAAATAATATTAAATAAATCTTAAACCTTTATGACTTCAATATGAACAATACAAAAGGATTTACTTTAAAAAGTTACAAACAGGTTACAAAAAGTGCTGTTCAGGCAACAACTTATAGTATAGATATACCCTTGTTGTTCCCTGTGTAATAGCTGTCAGGCCTGTCAAAATAAGCCTCCGGATGGCTTCATCGGGCGATTTTTATGTCAGTTTCCGCCCTGTAAAATAGTATTCAGAAGCCTCAAAAAAAATGACAATCCGGTAATATTTCTTCCGGACAGGCATATTCCTACAGCAATGAATATTTATGCAGTTTTATGTGAATATTACTAATTTTGAATATTTCTCCCCATTATATGAATTTTTTCGATGTCACACTTTGGCGTTTTATTACGAGAGTATATATAATGAGTATTTTTTCCCATACATATATAAATAAGAGAGGACGGTCACTGGCCGTCCTCTGTTTCTTTTTCCTCCGGTTCCGGAAGAACCTCTATTATAACCTTTTCAACGTTCTGCTCGTTTACCTCTGCGGCAGTAAGGCGGAATATTCCGCTTTCCGCAGTTTCTCCGGCTTCCGGGATATGCTCCATAACGTCTGTTACCCAGCCTCCAACAGTTGTATAATCTGTCTTTATCAGATCATCGTTCAGGTCAAGCTGTTCAAGCAGATCGTCTATGCTCATGTCTCCTGCGACCTCGTACTTATCCGGAGCAAGCATCAGTATATTATTGACTATCTCATCGTCCTCATCGTATATCTCGCCAACAAGCTCCTCAATAATATCCTCAAGGGTAACTATACCCTTTGTACCGCCGTACTGGTCGGTAACTACAGCAAAATGCACCTTTGAGCGCTGCATTTCTTTCATAGCCTCGCTTATGAGCTTGCTATCAGCTATATGCGGAACTTCCTGTATTATTGAGCTGATATCGTTGCCGCCCTCTGTAAGCATTTTGAAGAAAGCCTTGTTGGTGATAAGTCCAACTATATCGTCAAGGCTCTTCTCGTATACAGGCAGCCTTGAATACATCTCGGTGCTGAATATCTCCTTTATCTCGTCGATAGTGGAGCCCAGCTCAACTCCTACAACCTTTACACGTGGAACAAGTATCTCATTCACGGTTATCTCGTCAAACTCAAGAGCACTCTTAACAAGCTCGCTCTCCTGTTCTTCGATCACGCCCTGCTCTTCGATCTCGTCGATCATGTATTTCAGCTCGTCCTCAGTAACACTCGGAGCATCATTGCCGCCCCTTGATACCAGAGAGGAGAGCTTATTCAGCAGGAATACAAATGGCTTGAATACTACAACGAGCACTGAAAGCGGTCCGGCAAATGACAGAGCCAGCTTCTCAGCGTTTTTCTTTGCATAGGATTTCGGTATAACCTCACAGAATACCAGCACAAGTACTGTTATCACTATTGTTGAGATCGCCGCACCGTTGCTTCCGCATAATTTAATGAATACAAGTGTGCTGACTGATGAAGTTGCAATATTAACTATATTATTTCCAATAAGAACCGCTGTCAGTACCTCATCAAATCGGTTTGCCAGCTTTAGAGCCTTTGCGGCTTTTTTATCTCCCTGAGCCTCGTAATTCTTCAGCCTGAGCTTGTTCACGCTGGAAAAAGCTGTCTCCGTACTGGAGAAAAGTGCAGAGAATACCATCATACAAATTACGAGGATAATTTTCCATACATCCGAATTGTCCATAAAATTCTTTTCTTCCATCTCCCTTATATATTATAATAGTATAGTGATACTATTCTAACACATATTTCAAAATAATGCAATACCTTGGGGAAAAGTTATTATTGATAAGAAAACAGTTACAAAAAACAGTTCAATGAAAGTAGTAGCGGAGACACGCATCCGCACGATCAGACTATATATTAAATAAGTAGAGGCACAGTATGTATCCGCATATACATTATATAAATATAAAAAGTCCGCACCATATGATGCGGACTTTGTTTTTGATAAGTATTGCAGGACGCCTTAATGCGCCGCTGTAATTACTTGATCTCGATTGTAGCGCCAGCCTCTTCGAACTTAGCCTTGAGCTCGTTAGCCTCTGCCTCTGAAACGCCTTCCTTGATAGCCTTAGGAGCAGCCTCAACTACTTCCTTAGCTTCCTTAAGGCCGAGACCGAGAACTTCCTTAGCAACCTTGATAACTGCCATCTTAGCATCACCGAAGGAAGCAAGGATTACGTCGAACTCTGTCTTAGCAGCTTCGCCGCCAGCAGCGCCGCCAGCAGCAGGAGCAGCAGCAACCATTGCTGTTACGCCGAATTCCTCCTGGATAGCGTCTACGAGCTCAGAAAGCTCGAGAACTGAAAGAGTCTTGATATCTTCAACAAATTTTGTGATCTTCTCTGAAGCCATGATAATAATCTCCTTTATAATTATTTGCCGATATACGGCTGTTTTAAATTAAGCTGCAATAAAATTACGATTGAAATCAGGCAGCTTCTTCTGACTTCTGGTCTGCAACAGCCTTGAGAGTTGCAGCGAGCTTCTGCAGGGGACCCTGGAGAGAGCCAACGAGCTGAGCAAGAAGGGTATCCTTTGAAGGGATCTTGGAAAGAGCGATAACTCCAGCCTGATCGTAAACTTCACCCTCAACGAAACCAGCCTTGAGATTGAACTTCTCATCGCCAGCCTTCTCAGCAAACTTACCGAGGATTCTTGCAGGAGCAGTCTGATCGTCGTTTGAAAGAGCGATAGCAGTTGTTCCGTTAAGAGCTTCTTCAAAGCCCTCGATACCGCAGTTCTTGAAAGCACGGAGAAGGAGTGTGTTCTTCTCTACGAAGTAGTTTACACCAGCCTCACGAAGCTCCTTTCTGAGCTTTGTATCCTCCTCAACGTTGATACCCTTGTAGTCAACGAGTACGCCGGCAACAGAGTTCTTGATGAGGTCTGTGAGCTGATCAACCTTAGCCTTCTTAGCTTCGAGTACAGCATTGCTTGGCATTGTGTATTCACCTCCGAATAATTTGTCATCGTATCCGAAAGCAACAAAAAATGTCCTTTACCGACAGCTCGGGAAAGGACAATGATAATTCATTATGAATCAATTGCTATTCCTCGGCGGGACTTACGGATGAACCTGCCAGCTGTCTTTAGAATACGATATGTACTGTGAAATTCACAGCTTGATTATTATAGCATACTTTTTTCCATTTGTCAAGGGGGTTTCGCAAAATTTTCTTTGAAAATTTTGCAGTAATCAGTGAATAAAAAGTAGAAAGTATTAATGGAAGCTGCAATATCTCTACTACTTTCTGCTCACTGATTTCTGCTCATCTGAATATAATAAAGCGGAGGTGTGACTATTGCAAAAAGAATTGTTTATCGCAGTTATCCTGTGTTTTGATACATACCTGGCAGCAGCAGCTTACTGCAACAGCGGCATACGCATACCAGCCATTTCTGCCGGTGTCATAGCCTTTTCCGGAGCTGCTGTCCTTGGTATTTCCTCCTGTTTCTCACACATTCTCGGAGAAGTCGCCCCGGCAAAGATACTTCATTTTTCCGGAACAGCTATTCTTGTGGCGATAGGGCTTCTGACAGTTTTTAAGAGTGTTTTCCGGCGAATTGCTGACGTTATCAGAAAAAACGGCGGAATGTCCCTGAAAATAGGCAACAGCCCTCTTGTATTCAAGATATATCTCGATGAGACCGCTGCTGATATCGATCATTCAAAGGTGCTTTCTGCCGCAGAGGCCGGAGCTCTGGCGCTGGCCGGATCACTGGATTCAGCTGCTATTGGACTGAGCTGCGGTGATCTGGCTCCGCTGAAGGCTTCGGTATTGACCTTCCTATGTGGTACGGCAGCGCTTTTCCTCGGAAATATCACCGGCAGGCGGATCTCTGCCCTTGGTATAGACCTTTCATGGATAGGAGGGATCATGCTGATAGTCTTTGCGTTCATCCAATAAAAAAGACGCCGATGGCGTCTTTTTACAGATCGTATACTACTATTTCTGCCGGATCAAATAGTCTCAGCTTTCCGAGACCTGCTGAGACCAGCAGCTTCATTTTACCTATGGTATACTTTCCCTTTGAATACTTCGGCAGGAATTTTCTTTCCGGAGAGAGAAGCCCCTTTCCGGCCAGCCTTATTACTCCGCCGTGAATATGTCCGCTGAGGGTATATTCAGCTCCCCATTCCGCATATACCTTGCCGAACAGGGGATTATGCGCCATGAGTACGACCTCGCCGTCAGGACATTTTCCAAGCAGCCTTTCAAGCTCAGGAAGATCTATCCGGTCAAGATCACGATAACATTCGTTCTTCTTATAGGTGGAATACTTCTCGCAAAGCCCGTAAATCTTCACAGACCTGCGGCCCTTATTCAGCGTCATATATTCATTTCTCAGCAGTATGACATCAGTTTGGCTGAGCATTTCGTAGAATTCTTCACCCTTCCTGTCCGGAAGGCTCATCTCGTGGTTGCCGTATATCATTACCACCGGAGCGATCCTGCAAAGCTTATCTATGGTACGCATTGCCGTGGTAAAATCCTTTTCGTCCCTCGATACCAGATCACCGGTCAAAGCTATGATATCCGGCTTTTCTTCCTTTACAAGCTTTATCAGGAAGCTGTTATTGCGTCCGAATTTTCTCTTGTGAAAGTCAGATAATTGTACAATGCGTATATTGCCGCCAAGCTTCTCATGTCTGACTTTCAGCATGATCGTGTTCTCAAATGCTGCCCAGATCGCTCCGGCAGCAATTACATTACGTATGATTTTATTTTTCTTCATTTGCTTTGTTGTCCGTTCTTTTTAAAATTTGTACATCTATAACTGCAAATATAAGCAGATATATAGAAGTCATCACTATTCTTCCGGAGTATATTGCTATAACTTCTGCCGGCTTTCCGGTATAGTCTGCATCCGGAGAAAAGGGGCTCATGTCCGGAGATCTCAGAAACAGGAACAGCGTCAGCCCTACACCTATTATGAGCGGCACTATAACTCCCCAGAAAAAGCAGAACCGCCGGGAAAAATTTCCTTGGCGGCCTGCATCAAGCTGTACACAGTGATACATCATGCAGAGTATGAGGGGAGTCACAAGATTAAATCCCCAGCTATATCCGGCTTTCTCATACACGAACCAGAGAAACCACTGCATAAAAATGCTGCATATTGCTATGATAAGCGCTGTGAACGGTCCCTGACCGTATTTTAGACGCCCGGATCTTGAGTCATCACTCATCCTCGTCCTCCGGCTCAGCTTCTATCACAACTTCATTCTTTTCCTCAAGAGCAGCCTCTTCTTCAGCCTGCTTTGCCTGCTCGTCTGTGAGCTGCTCAACCTTTTCGGTCTCGGCAGTATCATCGTGCTCGGCACGGGTGAATGCCACTACATGAGCGCCTTCGTTGACCCTCATTACACGTACACCCTTTGCGATACGTCCCATGATACGGATATCGCTTGCCAGGATACGGATGATTATACCATCACTGGATACAAGGATAATATCGTCATCCTCGTCAACTATCTTGATGTTGCAGACATGGCCTCTTATATCGTCCACCTTGTAGTTTGTAAGGCCGTATCCGCCTCTGTTCTGGATACGATAGCTGTCAAGCTCAGTCTTCTTGCCGAAGCCGTTCTCAGTTACGGTGAGCAGTGATGCGCCGGGACGCACTCTTGCTATACCCACAACATAGTCTCCATCACGGAGCTTTATAACTCTTACACCGTGAGCTGAACGTGATAATGCTCTTATATTTGCTTCTTCAACACGGATAGCCATACCGTTTCTTGTAGCTGCAAATATCTGCTCGCTGCCGTCAGTCATACGAACACCGGCTATCTCGTCGCCCTCGTCAAGACCAATTGCGATAAGTCCGTTCTTGCGGACGTTCTTGTAGAGTGAGAGATTTGATCTCTTGATCTTGCCGTTCTTTGTGACCATGACGATGAACTTCTCTTCGCTGAAGTCGGTGGTCTTTATCATGGCAGCTATCTTCTCGCCCTCGGTGAGAGGAAGCAGATTTATGAGATTGAAGCCTCTTGACGCCTTTGAGCCGTCCGGTACTTCATAGCATTTCAGCTTGTACATTATACCCTTGTTGGATATGAACAGGATATTGTCGTGGCTTCCGCAGATGAACATTTCCTCTACGAAGTCCTCTTCACGCTGCTTCATACCGGTAATACCACGGCCGCCGCGGCGCTGGGTCTTGTACTCAGCTACCGGCATACGCTTGATATAGCCGTTATTGGTGAGAGTAACAACGCAGTCCTCCTCAGGGATAAGATCCTCTATATCCACCTCGCCGCTGACATTCTCAATGTCTGTACGGCGCTTGTCGCTGAACTTTCTGCGGATAGTATTCAGATCCTCCATGATTATTGCGTAAACTCTGTTTACATCTGCAAGGATATCCTCATAGTCGGATATCTTTGTGAGAAGACCGTATAATTCATCGGTTATTTTCTGTCTTTCAAGACCGGTGAGCTGTCCTAAGCGCATCTGTACGATAGCCTCAGCCTGTTCCTGTGAAAGACCTGTCTGATCCTCAACGTGAAGTCCGCTGAGGTCGTACTGGGCACGGTCAAGAAGTGCGGACATATCCACATCCTTGAAGCGCTCCATCATCTTCTCCTTTGCCTCCTGAACAGTGGCACTGGAGCGGATTATTGCTATAACTTCATCGATATAGTCTGCTGCAAGCACAAAGCCCTGAAGGATATGTGCTCTTTCAAGAGCCTTTCTCAGATCAAATCGTGTTCTTCTCTGGATAACGTCTACCTGGAAATCAAGGTAGTGCTGAAGCATCTGCTTGAGTGTGAGTATCTTAGGCTCGTTGTTTACAAGAGCAAGCATTATGATACCTACTGTATCCTGGAGCTGTGTCAGCGCAAAGAGCTTATTCAGCACGATATTCGGGATAGCGTCCTTTTTCAGCTCGATAACTACTCTCATACCGTCCTTATCCGACTCGTCACGGAGATCGTAAAGGCCTTCTATCCTCTTGTCACGGGCAAGCTGGCTTATGCTCTTGAGGAGTCTTTCCTTACGGAGCATATATGGTATCTCGTCTATGATAATGCAGTTTCTGCCCTTTATCTCTTCAAAGTGAGTGCGGCTGCGAAGGGTTATCTTGCCCTTTCCGGTAGCATATGCAGCACGTATGCCTGCTCTGCCCATGATTATGCCGCCTGTAGGGAAGTCCGGTCCCTGGATATGCTCCATGAGCTGTTCAAGGGTGCAGTCCGGATCCTCGATAAGAAGAGCCAGAGCGTCTATGACCTCTCCCAGATTGTGGGGAGGGATATTTGTAGCCATACCTACAGCGATTCCCACTGATCCGTTTACAAGGAGATTAGGGAAACGTGATGGCAGTACCACAGGCTCTTTCAGACGGTCATCGTAGTTGGACATGAAATCTACGGTCTCTTTGTTGATATCCGTAAGCATATCCAGTGTGAGCTTTGCCATTTTAGCCTCAGTATAACGGTAAGCAGCAGGGCCGTCGCCGTCGATAGAACCGAAGTTTCCGTGGCCGTCAACAAGGGGATATCTCATTGAGAAATCCTGTGCAAGTCTTACAAGTGCGTCATATACCGAAGCATCACCGTGAGGATGATATCTACCAAGTACGGCACCTACAGTATCAGCACATTTACGGTATGCCTTATCCGGTGTAAGTCCGTTCTCATGGAGAGTATAGAGTATTCTTCTGTGAACAGGCTTTAGTCCGTCCCTGACATCCGGAAGCGCTCTCGATACAATTACCGACATGGCATAGTTGAGCATGGAATTTTCCATTTCGTCAACTAATTCGGTATTTATTATCTTTGAATTGTCCTGATATAACAAAATTTTTACCTCCTGTGAGAGATTGTATTTATAGCAAACGACTGTTGACTATATTTCAAGCATAAGCTTATTTTCCGGTATTTCTTATTATCTCGATCTCAGGCTCTGTGAATCCCTCTTTCGGGATTATGTAAAAGGACTGTTTTCCCTGCATGAGCAGGAAAAAATCATCGTATTCAAGAGGCTGATAGTTTTCATCAAGTTCTATTCTCGTCTTTTCCGGAAGGGGATCAAGCTCCTCCGGGATATCTGTAAGGTCGATCTCTTCTTTTTCTTCCTTGTCCGCATTTTCAGATATATCAGTCACTTCGCTCTCATACTCAGGCTCATTGACTGTGGATATATCTATGAATTTGTCAGCTATTCCGATACTGTATACCGGCTCGCCGAGATCCCGCACTGTCTCTGTAAGCCTTCTGCGGACGAAGCGTGGATTATGCCACTCTCTGAATGCAAATGCGATGCAGACTACTATCAGCAGATACACCAGACGGTTTTCCGGCGCTTTTACTGCCGCATACACAAAGTCTGCCGCAAGTATAAGGAACAGTGCCATAAACAGGTAGCTTTTCTTCATCACGAATTTTTTCTGATATGCCTTGTAGGCCTCGGAGAAAAGCTCCGGCTTTACGGTATATTCCTTTTCAAGCTTGTATGTTTCTTCCATTTATCCTCCAGAACAGGATCAGAAATCAAGATCCTGTGCGAATTTAGCGTTTTTCTCTATGAAGTTTCTTCTCGGCTCTACCTTGTCACCCATGAGGATAGTGAATACCTCATCAGCCTTGAGAGCGTCATCCATTCCTATCTTCACAATAGTTCTGCGCTCAGGATCCATAGTTGTCTCCCAGAGCTGCTCTGGATCCATCTCACCAAGACCTTTGTAACGCTGAACTTCAACGTCCTTGTACTTGCCGTCCTCAGAGAGCTCAGCGATATAGCGGTCTCTCTCCTCGTCAGAGAAAGCGTAGTATATCTTCTTCTTGCGCTCAACCCTGAACAGAGGAGGCTGTGCGATATAGACATTTCCGTTGGTTATGAGAGGTCTCATGTAGCGGAAGAAGAATGTGAGCAGAAGTGTTCTGATATGCATACCGTCAACATCGGCATCGGCCATGATTATAACTTTTCCGTAGCGGAGCTTCTCTATATCGAAGTCCTCGCCGATACCTGTTCCGAGAGCAGTTACCACAGGCTCAAGCTTATCGTTGCCGTATATCTTGTCTATACGTGCCTTTTCAACGTTGAGCATCTTTCCCCAGAGGGCAAGGATAGCCTGATAGCGGCGGTCTCTTCCCTGCTTTGCAGAGCCTCCCGCAGAATCTCCCTCGACGATATATATTTCAGTGTAGCGGTTGTCACGCTCGGAGCAGTCCGCCAGCTTTTCCGGCATTGAAGCCTTTCCGAAGGCGTTCTTGTTTCTCTCTGCATCCCTTGCACGCTTTGCTGCTTCACGGGCTTTAAGTGCAGATATGCTCTTCTCGAAGATGAGCTTTGCTGTATCCGGATTCTCTTCAAGGAAATTCATCAGCTTTTCCATGACGAGCTTTTCTACAAAAGGCTTTACCTCGGGATTTCCGAGACGTCCCTTTGTCTGTCCCTCAAACTCACATTCTGTGAGCTTTACTGAGATTATGGCTGTAAGGCCTTCTCTTACGTCGTCGCCGGAGAGCTTTTCCTTGTCCTTGAGGAGTCCCATTTTCCTACCGTACTCGTTGATGACCTTTGTTAGGGCATTCTTGAATCCGGTCTCGTGGGAGCCGCCGTCCTTGGTGTGGATATTATTTGCAAATGAGAGTATTATCTCATTGTAGCTGTCATTGTACTGGAGGGCTATCTCTGCAAAGGAATCGCCCTGCATTCCGGAGATATAGATAACGTCTCCGCTTATTGATTCAAGACCTCTTGTTGTGTGGATATGGTCTACGAACTGACGGATACCGCCCTCATAGTGGAGAGTTTCACCGATGATGTTCTCCTTGTCACGCTTATCGCTGAAAACTATCTTTATTCCGGCATTGAGGAAAGCCTGCTCACGAAGTCTCTTCAGAAGCACCTCGTACTCATATACAGTGCTCTCGAAGATCTCTCCGTCAGCCTTGAACATTACGCTGGTACCTGTCTCTGTGGTATCGCCTATGATCTTCAGCTCCTCGTCGTAGTGTCCACGCTGGAACTTCTGGAACCAGATATGCTCGCCGTCCTTGACTGTAAGCTCCAGCCACTCTGAAAGAGCATTTACTACTGAAGCGCCAACGCCGTGGAGACCGCCGGATACCTTGTATCCGCCGCCGCCGAACTTACCGCCTGCGTGGAGTATGGTATAAACTACCGTTGCCGCAGATATACCTTCCTTAGGGTGAATACCTACAGGGATTCCTCGGCCGTTGTCTGATACACGGATTATATCCCCTTCAAGTATCTCTACTGTGATCTCTGTACAATATCCTGCAAGTGCCTCGTCAATGGAGTTATCCACAATCTCATAAACAAGATGGTGAAGTCCTCCGGGACCTGTTGAGCCTATGTACATTCCCGGACGTTTACGTACCGCTTCAAGTCCTTCCAGGACTTGTATGTCGTTTTCGTCATAGTTATTGTTCTGCTGACTCATGAGTTACCTCCAAATATTCTGGTTGAATATATATTTTCCCGAGCAACGGGGGAATTGTCGATAGTTATCGTCTTCCTGAGGAAGATACCTTATGTATTGCGCTCTCTGATGTCGTTTCAGTCTGTTCTGAATGATGAGGGGATATAACAACTCTGTAATATATGAGTTCGCCCTTATATCTGCCGTCTTTCTTTTTGAATGTTACGTAGAAATAGCGGTTATCTTCAACATGACATTCATACTCAACGTCTCCGCTGTCCTCATACACAGTGAAAGATGTTATCTTTTCGCCGTGGAAGCTGTCCATTACTTTTTTGTAGTCATCAGTATAGAAATCAAAGCAGGAGATGGTATCCTGCGCCATAGGCTTCCAATAGCGTATTGGTTTTGTATTGTCAAGGCTTATCTTGTATTCATTTTCTATTTTTTTGATGCGCTTACTGCTGAAATATCGGTATTCCACCGGAATAAAGCTCTTGTACACTATAAGGCTGAAAGCAAACAAAACAGCAGCAACAATGAGTATCATCTTAAGCAGCCGTTTTCTCTTTTTCCTCTCCTCAATGACATTTTCATCCTCATAATACTCCACTACATTCCGCCTCCCTCAGCAATGCGCTTTTTAAGGGTACTTGCAGAAAGCTGTGATATATAGATCTTTTCTCTGCCGTCCTTCATCACTATTATGAAGCTCTTCGGCATTTCATAGGTGGTATAAACGCAGTTATGCTCCTTTTCTGCTCTGTCGAGCAGGAGCTTGGTACACTTTTCAACAGTTGTGTTCTCAATGTCGAAAATTCCAACTATATCTCTTATATCAACGGAGTAATTATTCCCCACATGAAGATATACTGTCCTTTTCATCGGTTATCCTGCCTCCGCTTATATGCAGGATCTTTCCCTTTATTTCGGGGAGAAGTGCGCCCTCATTGGGAGTTGTCAGAAATACCTGCATATCCTTTATCATATCCAGCACGAATCGCTGTCTGTTCTCGTCAAGCTCGCCCATTACATCGTCCAGAAATACTACAGGAGCGTCCTTTGAACGCTTCATGAATATCTCTGCCTGTGCAAGCTTCATTACAAGGGCTGCGCTCTTTATCTGTCCCTGAGAACCGTAGTCCTTGGCGCTTACTCCGTTTATCTTTATGATTATCTCATCACGGTTCACACCTGAATGGGTAGAGCCGGTGCGGATGTCGTATTCTGAGGTATCCTGCAATTTTCTGTAATACTGCTCCTCCGCCTGACTGTCGGCAGGCTTTTCAAAGTCCTCCGGACGGAAAACATTTGAACGGTATTCCAGCTCAAGCTCCTCGTTTCCGCCTGATATTATCCTGTATAATCTGCCGCATATCCCGTTGATCTTTGAGATATACTCGTTTCTCATATAGGATATCATAGTTCCCTCATGGGCAGCCTGTCTGTCCCATATATCCAGCACTGATGCAGGAGAATTGCCCTGTGAAATATCCTTCAGAAGGGCATTGCGCTGGTTCATTATGGCGTTGTGCTTGTTCAGATGTACCACAAATACCGGATTAAGCTGTGAAGCAGCCATATCTATGAAGCTCCTCCGCTTTTCGGGAGAGCCCTTTATTATCTCAACATCATCAGGGATAAAGGCGATGCACTTGAAAACGTCGAACAATGCTCTCGTGCCCTTCTGCTTCACACCGTTAAGGTGGATATTCTTGGGCGAAGAGGCGCTTCTCGTCATCTCGAACTCTATTTTCTGTTCCCTGACGCTGTCCCTCAGCTTTATCTTTGAGGACATACGGCTGCCGTCAAGGCAGATGTAGTCCTTTTCCTTTGAGCCACGGAAGCTGCGGCAGCCGGAAAGTATCCACATGGCTTCAAGAAGATTGGTCTTGCCCTGTGCATTAGGACCGGCAATGATATTATACTTCGGATCGGGAGCAAAGGATATTCCGGAAAGATTTCTGAATCCGTCTATATCCGCATAGGTTATCCTCACTCTACTACCACTTCTTCTCCGCCGAGAGAAACTCTGTCGCCGGAGCGTATTTTCTTCCCTCTCATTGTGCAGACTTCGCCGTTTACCAGCACCTGTCCATCCTGAATGAGCTGCTTAGCCTCTCCGCCTGAACCTACCATGGACGTAAATTTCAGAAGTGCGTCAAGCTTTATGAATTCAGTGGTTATTTTTATAGTTTTCTCTGCCATATAAACGCTCCCTTGGGATCTTTCGTGTTTTTCTTTCCTTTTTTCTGACTATATTATCCCTGTCAAGGTAATAGCTGTAGGCAAATTCCTTGTTCAGAGATGCAGCATACCTGAAAAGATAGGGATTTTCAAGGGTATATCTGTATGCGAATCCCACGCTGCGCTTTATCTTGCGGGCGATTATCCTTTCTGCGATCTTCTTTGAGATATATTTTGAGGCCAGCGCCGATACGATACCTATGACTATGAGCAGAACATCTACCCATATCCATGAGCTGTCAAAGTTCATGTCTATCAGATCAAGCAGCTTTTCCGGTATATGCTTCCAGAAAGCTATCGCCAGTGTAAGAAGAAGCGCTGCTATAAAGCATACCGAGGAAATTATCCCGGTCATTACCGAAAATACCGTAGCGCCCTTGGCATGGCCATATATCCTGTAGATCATGTCAGTTCTTAAGCTGTATCGGCATTACAAGGAAGATATAGCTCTCGCCCTCAAGCGGAAGTATCTCTATTACCTTCATTGCGCCGTTGAAGCGGATGCGTACCTTATCTCCCTCGGCAGCTCTCAGAGCCTCCAGCAGGAGCTTGTTGTTGAATCCGATAGTAACTGTTTCCCCGGAAATATCTGCTGATATAGCATCATTGATCTTTCCTATGCCGGTCTTGCAGCTTATCTTCATAACTCCGTTGCCTACCTCGCAGCGGATAGGAGACTTGTTCTTGTCATCGATAAGCAGTGAGCAGCGTTCGAGACAGGTTGCAAAATCTCTTTTGCTGATGATGACCTCTGTCTTGAATCCGTTAGGGATGCTGAGTTTGTAGTTGTGGAATGTTCCTTCAAGAAGTCTTGATATAACCACAACATTATCTATCTGGAATATGATGTGTCTGTCATTTGTGCATACCGTGCAAAGCTTCTCATCGTCGTCCTTTACGAGAGTTGATACCTCGATAAGAGCCTTTTTCGGAACTACGAAGTGGTACTGCTCCTTGCAGTCGGTGAGCTCGCTCCTGATAGCAAGGCGGAATCCGTCAATGGCTACCATATTGAAGCTGCCCTCGCAGATATCAAAAAGCTCACCTGTGAGAACAGGCTTGCTCTCGTTAGTAGATGTGGCATAGCTTGTCTGGTTTATCATTGAACGGAGAACTGTCTGCTTTACAGTGAAGCTTCTTTCTGTATCAACTACCGGCAGCTCAGGATATTCGTCAGCAGACATTGCTGAGAAGCTGCACTGTGTAGCGTCGCAGGATATATTAATAACGAGATTCTCGTCAACATCAAATGTGATATTTTCTCCGGACATACGTCTTGTGAACTCGCTGAAAAGTCTTGTGCCAACAACGAATTCTCCTGAGCCCTCTGTATCGGCCTTGATAGATGTGCGGATACCCATTTCAAGATTATATGCTGTAAGCTCAACAAGTCCCTCTGCGACCCTTACTTTTATTCCCTCAAGGGCTGCTATAGTTGACTTTGGAGATACGGCTCTGGATACGTTGCTTATAGCTTCGCTGAGTTCTGATTTGCTGCATATGAATTTCATTGGTCTTATACCTCCGGATATATAGAAAAATATATGAGAGCTGTCCTTCTGTCGCGGACAGTCTCCGGCCTCTCGTAACAAGATATGATAAGCGATAGCGATATGATAAGAAAAGAATTATTTATAAAAGATAAGATATGATTATTATTTTGTTGTTGTTGTAGAGGCTGTCTAAAAGTTGAAACAGGGAACGATCCTCTGTGATACGCCTAAAAAGCGTCCACATGAGGATGTTGTGAATTTTTTGAATTTGTTGGAAGCTCCGGCGGAGCTCGCTTTCAGTGTGGAATCAGTTAAATACTGTTGAGTTGAAAGTATGTAAAAGTGGACAGATCTGTTGAATCGTTCCCCGACAGGGAGATCTTTCAAAAAGCTGTTGATTGTTGATAAAGTGATACTGTTCAAACCTGTCAGGAATAATTTTTTCATTGCCGGATAATTTACGGCAGGAAGAGTGATAGTTCTTCAAAATATGATTCCACAGTGTTTTTAACACTGTGTTGAAAACTATGTGGAATCAACTCTTTCAACAGAGTTTTCAACATTTTAAACTTTCGTTGTTTAAACCTTGCTCTTATCCTTGATATCCTTGATAATGTCCTCCACAAGGTTCTTGAGGTTGGAATCCTTTTCCATTCCTTCAGAGATGCTTGTTACTGAATATACGATAGTGGAGTGATCTCTGCCGCCGAATTCAGTACCTATAGAAGCAAGAGGCATCTGTGTGATCTCTCTTACTACATATATAGCGACCTTTCTTGCTATGGATATCTGTGCGGAGCGCTTATTTGAGCGGATATCGTCAGCAGATACGCCGTAAACTGTTGATACCTCAGATATGATCTTCTCAACTGTAATCGGGATAGGCTGCTCATCGGTAAGTACGTCACGGATAACGCTCTGTGCCATAGATATGGTTATAGGGCTTCCGGCGAAGTGATTGAGAGCTTTAAGGCGGACAACTGCGCCTTCGAGCTGACGGATATTGGATTTCAGGCGGTTTGCCATGAATTCAGCGACCTCGCTGGGCATTTTCAGTTCAAGGAGCTCAGACTTTCTGTTGATGATAGCAAGTCTTGTCTCATAGTCAGGAGCAGATATATCTGCGATAAGTCCGCCTTCAAAACGTGTGCGGAGTCTCTCCTCAAGGGTGAGCAGCTCCTTCGGCGGCTTATCAGATGTGATAACGATCTGCTTTCCCTCCTGGTGGAGCTTATAGAAGGTATGGAAGAATTCCTCCTGCATACGCTCTTTTCCGGCGAAGAACTGAACATCGTCGATGAGAAGTATATCGGCGTTGCGGTACTTGTCCTGGAAATTGGAGATATGGCTGGTATTAAGAGCATTTACCAGGTCACTTCCGAAGGTCTCGCTGGTAACATATACTATATTGAAATCGGGGTGGTTCTTTCTTACCTCGTTGGCGATAGCTGTGATGAGGTGGGTCTTTCCCATTCCGGAAGGACCGTAGATGAAGAGAGGATTATAGTCCGGTACAGATTTCTCTCCGCAGTTCTTTGCCACTGATTTACTGCAGGCAAGTGCAAATTCGTTGGAACGTCCTTCTATGAATGTATCGAAGGTATAGTCATAATTAGCAAATTTATAGGACTTTTCCAGTTCTGCGTGCTTCTTTTCGAGCTCGTCGTCAGTGGGTATCTTTATCTTTTCCGAATCATTATTTTCTACATTTATGACAAGATCTATATTGAAGCCGATAACGTGAAGAAATGCATCCTTTAATATTTCATTGTATTTTGATACGATAATATTTTTCTGAAAGTCTGTAGGAATAGAGAAAACAGCTTCTGTGGGAGTGAAGCTTTCTGGCTTCATCTGATCCAGCCAGGTAGTCCAGGCGATTTCCGGTATTTTTTTATTTTCAAGGCAGTAATTCTTAACTTTTTCAAAAACTTCCTCAAACGAATTCATGATTTACCTCCGTACAAAAATTATAAATGAGTGAAAAAAACAACACTCTCCTATATTAATATATAGTATATTATAACATAAGGCTGTTTAAAATGCAAGCGGTTTTATATAATAAAGATTTAGAAAATACACCTCTTCTCAACACACAATTTGACATATTGTTGAAAACTCTGTTGAATTATAGTTTTACAGTGGAAAAGTGCCATTGATCTGCTATACAAAAAGCATTGAAGCGTGTAAAAATTTGTGGATTTATTTTTAATTCCTGTTGATTCAACATATTTGTGCGATCTGTTATATACATATATCAACATTGAAAAATGTTTTAAACAGCAGTTTTCAACACTGTGTTGAGAAATATTATGACAGGCGAATCAAAGCTGTACAAGCAATGCTGTTATCGGGGATATTCCGCTTTTTTAAGCCTTTTCCCTGACAAAATGGTGAAAAAACTTCGTTGACATTTATAAGTATATTGGCAAATAGTATGAATTTAAGGGTTTTGCTGAAAAAATTTTAAAAAGCACTTGACATATTCCCTTTTTTAATATATAATGTTTAGGTGTAATGCAGAAATATGCATATCGGGATCTGCGCTTCAATGGAGCAGAGATCCTTAACATATCACTTGAGAAGAGAGGAGGATCTTATATTGAAAAGAACATATCAGCCTAAGAAGCTCCACAGAAAGAAGGGGCACGGCTTCATGAAGAGAATGGCTACTAAGAACGGCAGAAAGGTTTTAGCTCGTAGAAGATCTAAGGGCAGAGCAAGATTAACTCACTGACGAGGCTGACCACAAAATTCTAAAATTTTGTGGTCTTTTTTGTTAGTATGGTATGCTTATGGTATTATTATGCTTTATACTGAAATTCTGAACGATAATAAGGACTTTCTTTTACTCTATAAAAAAGGCAGATACTCCGCTTCAAAATACTCGGTCATTTACGTAAGACCAAACGGCAGACCCTTCAACCGCCTCGGTATCACTGCCGGCAAGAAGGTGGGCAACGCCGTTTCACGCAACAGAGCTAAAAGACTTATCCGCCTCGCCTATCGCCTTTACGAAAAGGATATGCCTATAGGTATGGATATTGTCATCGTTGCAAGAAGCAGGATATGTGAGATCAAGTCCCAGGAGTACTGCGGTTATATGGAGAAGTACGGCATTGCTGAGATCAACAAGATGTTCCGCAGCTTCAAGCCGTCCGGACAGGGAAAATGAGATATATCGCTCTTGGTCTGATAAAATTCTATCAGAAATGTATATCTCCCCTCTTCCCCGCTAAATGTAAATACTACCCGACCTGCAGCAATTACGCTTTCGGTGCTTTCAGGAGATTTGGCTTCTTCAGAGGCTTTCTTCTTGCCGCCTGGAGGATACTCCGCTGCAATCCATGGTCACTGGGAGGGATAGATCCCGTTCCGGAAAAATTTACGTTCAGATATAAGAAGATAGACTATGCCTCTGTCCATAATAACAGCATGAGCAATGACGAAGACAATAAAATGTAAGAGGGATGAATATTGAACGCACTTTATGATATCATCGGTATCCCCTTCGGATACCTTATGCAGCTTATCAATTATCTGGTCGGAAACTATGCGCTTTCGATCATCATATTCACTATCGTCACGAAGATCATCTTCCTGCCGGTAAACTATAAGACACAGAAGAACGCTGCACGTATGCAGCTGCTCAATCCTAAGCTTGAAAAGCTGAGGAAGAGCTACTCAAATAACCCACAGAGACTTCAGGAGGAGCAGCAGAAGCTCTATGTCGAGGAAGGCATCAACCCTATGGGAAGCTGTCTCCCCGCTTTCATCCAGATGTTCCTCGTATTCGGAGTCATCGACGTTGTGTATAAGCCTATCACTCACATCCTCCGTATACCTAAGGATGTAAGAAAACAGGCTGCTGAGATCGCTTCAAAGCTCCGTGTAGAGGAAATTGGAAGCAAGGGCAAATTCAAGTCCGGCGACCTGAGAAGTGAGCTTTATATCAGGGAAATGCTCGAAAAGCATTACGACGCATTTACCGGTCTCAGCCATAACTTTGCCGAGAGAGTTGACGACTTCTACAACAAGTTCACTTTCCTTGGCGCAAACCTTGCAAAGTATCCCTCACTTAATCCTGCTTCATGGAACAGTGAGACTATCGTTCTGGCTATGATACCCTTTATGGCTGGTCTTGCTCAGCTTATATCATCTGTTTACAGCCAGATACACCAGAAGAAGGTCAATCCTAATATGCAGAATCCCGGATGCATGACTGCTATGATGTACCTCATGCCCCTGCTCTCTATCTACTTTGCTTTCAAGCTCCCGGCAGGTATCGGTTTCTATTGGATATGGTCAGCACTCTTCTCATTCGTTATCACATTCGCACTCAATCAGTACTTCACACCTGAGCGTACTGTTGCTATAAATGAGAAGGAAAAGGAAAAGGCTCGTCTCTATGCTGAAAAGCACCCTGAGAAGAAGACCTTCATGCAGAGAATGATGGAACAGCAGGAAGCTGCTAATCAGCAGGCCGGCGGTGCAAAGAAGAAGTCAAACAATGAAAAGACTTCTCGTTCAGAAATGAATAAGTATAACAGAGATAAGATAAAAGAGGCCAGAAAGCGTATGGCTGAAAAGTACGGCGACATCTATGATGAGTCCGACAATGATGATAATGATTGATTTTTATTAAGGAGGTATAAATATGACTGAAATTTTTAAGGCTGATTCTGTTGAGGAGGCTAAGGCTCTCGCCGTAAAAAAGTTCGGTAAGGACAAGCAGATCAAGTTTGAGATCGTTGAGGAGGGCAAAAAAGGTCTGTTCGGCATAGGCAAGAAGGAAGCTGTTGTAAAGGCTTCTGTTGCTGATGCTCCCGCTCAGACAGCTGCTGCTTCAAAGCCGGTCACTGAGGTAAAGGCTCCTGTAAAGTCTGCCGCAGCCGTTAAGACTGAGGAGGTAAAGCAGGTCGTTAAGAAGGAAGCAAAGTCCGAGGTTGAAAAGCTCGTTGAAGAGGTAAAGAAGCCTGTTGAAGAGGCTGCCGAGAAGATCACAAAGACCGAAGAAAAGATCAAGGAGACTGTCAGCACTGAGGCTGCTCCTGAAAATAATGAGCCTGAGAACGATGAGCAGGAATTCTCTCTCGACAACTTCACTCTCATTGAGGATGAATCTCAGATCCACCCAAAGGTAAAGCTTGCAAGAGATTACATCACAAGCATCCTCAGAGCAATAGATATCGATGTTCAGTTCACTATCTATCAGAATGAATCCGGCGCTGTTATCAATATCGAAAGCGATAATAATGGTACTATCATCGGAAGAAGAGGCGAAACTCTTGACTCACTCCAGTACCTCTGCTCAATAATCGCTAACAAGGGCGATAAGGATTACTTCAGGATCACCATTGACTGCCTTGGCTACCGCAGCAAGAGAAAGGATACTCTTGAGCAGCTTGCTGCAAAGGTTGCAAAGTCTGTTCTCAGAACAGGCCGTTCACAGCCTCTTGAGCCAATGAATCCATATGAGAGAAGAGTTATCCACTCTGCTATTTCAAATATCGAAGGCGTTTCCTCACGTTCAGTCGGCGAGGAGCCTTACAGAAAGATCATCATTTCTTCCACTAATCCGAGAAAGAACGACAGACGCCGTGACGACAGAAGAGGCGGAAGAAGAAACGACAGACGTGGCGGTGAAAGAAGAAACCACGACAGAGAGGTAAATATGGAGCGTAGATCCGTTGATCTCTCAACAAGCTTCGAGAAGGACTACAAGAGACCAAAGCCTGAGGACACTATGGAGGGCGGTCTCTACGGAAAGATCGAGCTTTGATCCATTGAATAACGAGAACAACGGCAGCTTTTGCCGTTGTTTTTTTAGGAGTGATTTTATGTCAACTATTGCTGCTATCTCGACGCCGGAGGCTGCCGGAGGTATTGCAGTTATAAGAATATCAGGTGAGGATTCATTCCATGTTGCAGACAGAGTATTTCGTTCGGTGAGCGGTAAAAAGGCTGCTGATATGGGCGGATATACCTGTGCATACGGCACAGCCTATGACGGTGACGAGCGTATCGATGACTGCATCCTGACCGTGTTCAGAGCCCCCCACAGCTACACCGGAGAGGATACAGCTGAGATATCCTGTCACGGAGGGCTTTATGTAACAAGGAGGATTCTTCGCGCCCTTCTGAAAAACGGAGCGGAAAATGCCGGCCCGGGAGAGTTCACAAAACGTGCTTTCATGAACGGAAAGCTCGACCTGACACAGGCAGAAGCGGTCATGGATATAATCTCTGCAAAGGGTGAAAGAGAGCTGAAGATGGCTGAAAATCTCCGTGAGGGAGCAGCTTTCAAGAAGGCTGATGAATGTTCCAAAAGGCTGATGAAGCTGCTGGGAGACCTTGCAGCCTGGGCGGATTATCCCGAGGAAGATATTCCTGCCGTTGAGCCTGAGAATCTTTCAGCGGAGCTTAACTCCATAAGAGACGAGCTCAATGAGCTGATAATTAATTATGATTGCGGACGTATCCTCCGTGAGGGTGTCGCAACTGCTATCATCGGCCGACCTAATGTTGGCAAATCAACCCTCTTCAACTGTCTCAGCGGCTATAGCCGCAGCATCGTTACTGATATTGCCGGAACTACCCGAGATATTATTGAGGAATCTGTCAGCATCGGAGACATTGTTCTGAGACTTTCGGATACTGCCGGAATTCATCAGACTGAGGATAAGATAGAGGGTATCGGAGTTGATATGGCTGAAAAAATGATAGGTTCGTCTGAACTAATTATTGCAGTATTTGACGGTGGCTGTCCGCTCACGGAGGACGATCAATATTTAATTAATAAAATTAATAATAAAAAATGCGTTGCTGTTATCAATAAAAATGATGTCAATCAGACGCTTGATATCCAGCCTATCAAAGATAAATTTAAACATATAGTATATATTTCTGCTAAGGAAAATCAGGGCGTTGATGACCTTAAAAGAGAAATTGAAGAGATTTTTCAGATCAATGAGAACACAGTTAATTCTGTTTCAGCTGCTAATGAAAGACAGAAAAGATGTATTGAGTCCGCTATCACCTGCATTGAAAATACAATTAATGCAATTGAAAATGGTGAGATGCTGGATGCGGTAAATGTGATTCTTGATGAGGCTGAGCAGTATTTGCTTGAGCTTACGGGACAGCGTATTACAAATGCAGTTGTTGATGAAGTGTTCTCAAGATTCTGTGTCGGAAAATAATGTTTCACGTGAAACAATCAAATGAGGATTTTTTATGTCATATAAAATGGGAGAATTTGATGTTGCCGTTGTAGGTGCTGGTCATGCAGGAGTAGAGGCTGCACTCGCTTCAGCACGACTTGGCTGCAAAACGGTAATGTTTACAATATCATTGGATCAGATAGCAAATATGCCCTGTAATCCGTCAATCGGAGGCACTGCAAAGGGACATCTTGTACGTGAGATAGATGCTCTTGGCGGTGAAATGGGCAAGGCTGCTGACAAATGTTTCATACAAAGTCGTATGTTGAACAGAGGAAAAGGACCTGCTGTTCATAGTTTAAGAGTGCAGGCAGACAGAGTAAAATACCACAATTATATGAAAGAGGTATGCGAAAAACAGAAAAATCTGTTTGTGAAACAAGGTGAAGTTGCAGAAATAATAGTTAAAGAAGGAAAAATTACTGGCATAAAAACATCACTGGGAGCAGAATATTCTGTAAAATCAGTGATAATTGCAACAGGAACCTACCTTAAAGGCAAGATACATATTGGTGAAGTTTCATATGAAAGCGGCCCTGATTCCGCATTGCCAAGTAAGTATTTATCGAAAAGCCTGCTTGAAAATGGAGTAGAGCTTCGTCGTTTTAAGACTGGAACCCCCTGCCGTGTAAACAAGAGAAGTATCAATTTTGACATAATGGAACGCCAGGACGGTGACGAAAAAATTGTACCTTTCTCCTTTGAAACACCCACTGAGGGGTTAAAGAATCAGGTGAGCTGTTACGTTACCTATACCAATAGTAAAACACATGAGGTCATACTTTCAAACCTTGACAGATCACCGCTATATAGCGGTAGGATAGAAGGAGTTGGACCAAGATACTGTCCTTCTATCGAGGACAAAATAGTAAGGTTTTCTGATAAGCCTCGCCATCAACTTTTTGTTGAGCCTATGGGTTTGACTACAGAAGAGTACTATTTACAGGGAATGTCTTCATCTCTGCCGGAGGATGTACAGCTTTCATTCCTGAAAACAATAGAGGGACTTGAAGATGTAGAGATAATGAGACCTGCATATGCGATCGAATATGATTGCTGTGATCCCCTTCAGCTTCTTCCAACACTTGAATTTAAGAAGATCAGCGGATTATATGGTGCAGGACAATTTAACGGTAGCTCCGGATATGAAGAGGCCGGTGCACAGGGAATTGTTGCTGGTATAAATGCTGCACTAAAGATCAAAGGTAAGGAGCCAATGATTCTTGACAGGGCAAGCTCATACATTGGAACATTAGTAGACGACCTTGTTACGAAAGGCTGTTCAGATCCTTATAGAATGATGACTTCAAGAAGTGAATACAGACTGATTTTGAGGCAGGATAATGCAGATCAAAGACTAACTCCTATTGGATATAAAATAGGTTTGATTTCACGTGAAAGATATGATAAACTACTAAAAAAAGAAGATCTTGTAAAAAAAGAAATTGACAGGATATGTTCTATTAATATTGGACCAAGTGATGATTTGAATGAATTCTTAATTTCTAGCCATACCTCCCCTTTGAGTAATGGTTGTAAATTAAGTGATCTTGTTCGCCGTCCACAGCTCAATTATAATGATCTTGCTTTTATTGATCCTGATAGAGAAGAACTTGCAGATGATGTAAAAGAACAGGTTGAACTTCAGATTAAATATGAGGGATATATTTCAAAGCAACTTGCTCAAATTGAACAGATGCGTAGACTTGAAGAGAAAAAATTGCCTGAATACCTTGACTATAAGGATATATATGGCCTCAGACTTGAAGCAGTTGAGAAGCTAAATAAGGTTAAACCGGTTTCTTTAGGTCAGGCATCAAGAATATCTGGTGTCTCCCCTGCTGATATTTCATTGCTTGCTGTATGGCTTCAGAAAGAGAAAGGTGAGAACAATGCTTCCTGATTTTGAATTTTGTTGCGATGCGTTTAAAAAATATGGGTTTGAATTAAGCAATGATAACTATAAGAAGTTCTGTGCGTATTCGGATTATCTTGTTGAATATAATAAAAATGTTAATCTCACTGCTATCACTGAGCCAATGGAGATTCTCTATAAGCATTTCATTGATAGCATAATGATTACTCGTTACATTGATATTCCTTTTGGTGCCTCGTTGATCGATGTTGGAACAGGCGCCGGATTTCCGTCTGTTCCAATTAAGATAATCAGGCCTGATATTAATCTGACACTTCTTGACAGTCTAAATAAAAGAATAGTTTTTCTTGATTCACTTTGCAATATTCTTGAGATTGATGCTCAGCTTATACATGGCCGTGCTGAGGATTTCTCCAAGAAAGAGGAATTTCGAGAAAAATATGACTTTGCTTGTGCGAGGGCGGTTACAAATATGTCTCTTCTTAGTGAATTATGCATTCCTTTTGTTAGGGTTGGCGGCAAATTTATTTCAATGAAAGGTCCAACTGAGAATATTTCAATTGGCTATAATGCGATAGAGATACTGGGCGGAATTGTTTCACGTGAAACAAATTATACTGTTGAAGCTGAAGAACGCAGGATAATTGAGATCAGTAAAATATCGCAAACACCAACAAAATATCCGAGAAATAGCAGTCAGATAAAGAAAAAATTACTCTGAAAAATCATTATTATATCCAAAGATCCGCTTTTATGTAGAATAAAGGCGGATTATTTTTGTAGCAATTATTTCCGGAACATGATATCATTATGCTATCAATTTAATTGCGAGGTACATAATATGTCAGGAATATTCAGTTTACAAAAAGAAAAGGTTGTTGGAAAGGTCATAAATATTGAAATTTGCAAGATCATTCCAAATTGTCATCAGCCAAGATTTAATTTTAATGAAGCTGATCTGTCATCACTTGCGGAATCAATAAAAGCAAATGGAATACTTCAACCTTTATCCGTAAAAAAAGTAAATAATAAATATGAGCTTATAGCAGGGGAGAGACGTCTTCGTGCAGCAAGACTTTGTAATCTTACTTGTGTTCCATGTATTGTTTATGATATTACGGATAGAAATTCGGCTATACTTGCACTCGTCGAGAATATTCAGCGTCAGGATCTATCTTTTTTTGAAGAGGCAATTGCAATTGAAAAATTAATAAGTATATATGATATGACACAGGAAGAAGCGGCTTCTCAGCTTGGCAAAGCTCAGTGTACAGTTGCCAATAAACTAAGGCTGCTAAGATTAACTGAGAACGAGCGAGAAATTATCTTAAAATACGACCTGACAGAACGTCATGCAAGAGCACTATTAAAGCTTGGCAGCGAGGAAGATAGGTTTATAATCCTTGATAAAATTATAACAAATAATCTGAATGTTGAGAAAACAGAAAGATGTATTGAAGAATATATTGGTTGCCAGAGAGAGAAAGCAAGCTATAAGAAGCGCTCAAAGGTTTTTCAAAATGTGAAAATGTTCGTTAATACGATAAACAGAGCAGTTGAGACTATGCAGGCAGCCGGAATTTCTGCTGATTCCCGGAAAATTCAAAGCGAAAACTATATAGAATATCGTGTCAGGATACCTATCCAGCGTAAATCGTGAAAATGTTTCACGTGAAACAATCTATTTGTGTTTCACGTGAAACATTTTTTTGTAAAAATCTCAAATCGTATTTACAAGCGCATTTAAAAGTGGTATAATAGTTATATAACAATAAGAAAGGAAGATTTCATGGGCAAAATTATAGCTGTTGCCAATCAAAAGGGTGGAGTCGGAAAATCAACCACTGTTGTGAATCTCTCTGCATACCTTGGTTCAAGGAATAAGAGGGTTCTCTGCGTTGATTCAGACCCACAGGGCAATACAACGACTGGATTCGGAATAAAAAAGAAGTCCGTTTCTGCTTCAACCTATGATGTTATTACTGGCAAGATACGTATTCAGGATGCGATCATAAATACAGAATTTGAAAACGTGTCCATTCTTCCAGCAACAGAAGACCTTGCCGGATGTGAAATAGAGCTTGCAAATAACGATAATCGTCTTAACAGGCTCAAAATGCAGCTTCTGACCTGTAAAGAAGAGTACGACTACATATTTATAGACTGTCCGCCGGCACTTGGAACTATCACGCTTAACGGCCTTGTTGCCTGTGATACGATACTTGTGCCGATGCTTGCTGAGTTTTATGCCCTTGAGGGTCTTTCTCAGCTTGCAAATACAATAAAACTTGTAAAGAGCAATTACAATCCGGCTCTTGATATTGAGGGAATACTGTTCACAATGTTTGACGGAAGACTGAATATTGCTAACGATGTTGTGGCAGAGGTGGAACAGTTCTTCCCGGACAAGGTGTTCAAGACAAAGATCCCGAGAAATGTGCGTATTTCAGAGGCTCCGTCCTACAGTATGCCTGTAATGTACTACGACAAGCACTCAAAGGGTGCGGAGGCATATGAGTTGCTGGGACATGAGATGCTCGGAGAGCCGCTGGAACTGCCGAAAAAGAAGAAAAGAGGCATTTTCACTTTTAAAAAGAAGAAAGAGGAGTGATAAGGTATGGCTAAAGGCGGACTTAAATCCGGACTTGGTCTTTTGTTAAATGACAATTCAAATGATGTTCAGGTAAAAAACAAACTCCGTACATCAGAGCTTGAGCCAAACAGAGATCAGCCCAGAAAAAATTTCAGTGATGAGGCAATAACTGCTCTTGCTGATTCTATTCGTGAGCACGGTATGCTTCAGCCAATACTTGTCAGACCTCTCAGCAGCGGCGGCTACCAGATAGTTGCCGGTGAAAGAAGATGGAGAGCGGCTCGTATGCTCGGCCTTGATGAGGTTCCTGTAACCATAAGGGAGCTAAGCGACGTTGAGACAATGCAGATCGCTATAATAGAGAACCTCCAGAGAGAGAATCTGAATCCTATAGAAGAGGCGGCCGGATACAATGAACTTATCGAGAATTACGGTATGACTCAGGATCAGGTAGCAAAAATGGTGGGACGCTCACGTTCGGCTATTGCAAATGCTGTAAGACTGCTCTCACTTCCGGAAAGAGTGCTGAAAATGCTCGAAAAAGGGGATATTTCAGCAGGTCACGGAAGAGCTCTTCTGGGATTTGACAATGAGGAGCTGCTAATTGCAACTGCAATAAGGGCTTCAGAAGGCGGGCTGACTGTAAGGCAGGTAGAAAAGGCTGCACAGCGATCCAGCGAGCCGGAAGCACCAGCCGCAGAGAAGTCTGATAAACGCATCGATAATTATTTTGTGGAGATGGAGATTTCTCTTAACGAGAGACTTGGCAGAAAGGTCAAGGTAGATTATGCTAAGAACAAGGGTGCTCTCATCCTTGAATTTTATGATAAAGAAGATCTTGCGGCGCTTGCAGAAAAGCTCGCAAAGGAAGAATAAAGGAGTAAATTGAAATGATAGACATTAAACTGATAAGAACAAATCCGGAGCTTGTTAAAGAAAACATAAAGAAGAAGTTTCAGGACGAAAAGCTCGAACTTGTTGATAAGGTAGTTAGTCTTGATGAGGAGTATAGAAAGACAAAGACAGAGTGTGACAGCCTTCGTAACGTCCGTAAGGTAAGAAGCAAAGAGATCGGCGGATTCATGGCTAAAGGCATGAAGGAAGAGGCTGAGAAGGCAAAGGCAGAGGTAACAGAGCTTGGCGACAAGCTTGCTGAAATGGAAGCTCTCGAAACAAAGCTTGAAGGCGAGATCAAAGAGATAATGATGGTAATTCCTAATATTATCGACGACAGTGTTCCGATAGGCAAGGACGATTCCGAGAACGTTGAGGTCGAGAAATTCGGTGAGCCTGCTGTTCCTGATTTTGAAGTTCCTTACCATGTTGATATCATGGAAAAGGTAAACGGTATCGATATCGACAGCGCAAGAAGCACAAGCGGTAACGGTTTCTATTACCTCAAGGGAGATATCGCACAGCTCCAGAGCTGTATTCTTTCTTACGCAAGAGACTTCATGATAGACAAGGGATTCACATACTATATCCCTCCTTTCATGATAAGAAGTGCTGTTGTTACAGGCGTTATGAGCTTTGACGATATGGCTAATATGATGTATAAGATCGAGGGCGAGGATCTCTACCTTATCGGTACTTCTGAGCACTCTATGATAGGTAAGTTCATTGATACTATCCTTCCTGAGAACGAGCTTCCACAGACTCTCACAAGCTATTCACCATGTTTCCGTAAGGAAGTTGGTTCAAAGGGCATCGAGGAGCGCGGTGTTTACCGTATCCACCAGTTCGAGAAGCAGGAAATGGTAGTTGTATGTAAGCCAGAGGAGTCTATGGACTGGTTCCACAAGCTCTACAGCTATACAGTTGAGTTCTTCCGCACACTTGATATTCCTGTACGTACACTTGAATGTTGCTCTGGCGACCTTGCAGACCTGAAGGTAAAGTCTATCGACGTTGAGGCTTGGTCTCCACGTCAGAAGAAGTACTTCGAGGTAGGAAGCTGTTCTAACCTTGGTGATGCACAGGCTCGCCGTCTTGGCATCAGAGTTAAGACAGAGGACGGAAACAAATACTTCCCACATACCCTTAACAATACAGTTGTTGCTCCTCCGAGAATGCTCATCGCATTCGTTGAGAACAATCTCAACGAGGATGGTTCTATCCGTATTCCTAAGGCACTTCAGCCTTATATGCGTAAGGATCTCATAAAGGTTCCTGAAAAGAAGTAAATAAAAGAAAAACAAGCTCCTGAGTGCTAAACAGGAGCTTGTTTTTACAGGTATAGAGATTGGAAGATTTCATTATTTTGAGGTGGTTTCTGATACAGTGCTAATGTTATCAGCCCACGAAGCAGCTTTGCACATACAAATCGATAGCGTTGCGGCAGCGCTGCTCACAATGATTCCTATTATTAGAATTAACATTGACTAACCTCCTTTTCATCTGTAATTTTCACACACATATTCTATTCAAGTATATTATGAAATAGTTTTCTTAAAATAATCTTAAAAAATACTACATTTTTTAAATTTTTCTTTAGTTAATACTATATGTTTATTTTATATCCGTATATATATCCCTTGGAGCCGATGTATCATTGTTCATATGCAGATCCGAATCTGAAGCAGCTCTGCAAAGACACATAGTAAATACGCCGACTGTTCCGCCGAACATTGATCCTAAGATAAAGCCAATCATAATATCACCTCGTTGATATTATGGACGGAAAAAATAATAATAATCAAAAAATTGGATCCTGAGGAATGTTATGCCTTTGGCAGGGGAGAATGAGTGGGACTGCGTCCCCTGAAAGAGCAGTCCGTACAGCAATTTTCTTTAGACAGTCGCTGCAGGAGTACTTTCTTTATCACATATTTTATCTGAATTTTTCAAGACGGTAGATCTGTTCCTCATCCGGCTCTTCAAATCCCGGCTTATGATCGTAGCCAAATTTCTTATAGAAATTTACTGCTGTTATAGAAGAGGGGATCTCTACTCTTTTAGCTCTTAGGAAAAATTCATCCTGTTCAAGTGTATTTATAATACATCTGCCAATACCTTTTCCCTGACAGTCAGGGTCAACGAAAATGGTAAAGAGACTGCTCTCGTCCTCCTTGCCCCAGTAGGGACCGATACCTCCGCAGCCGATAGTTTTTCCCTCATCTTCTGCCACATAGAAATGCAGCCAGCCGGAACGCTGTATGAGATCATCTGCGCTGAGTGACTGCACGCAGGCCTCCATCATCTCAGGAGTATAATCCTTTGTGTTGCTTATACGAAGAGTTTTTGCAATCATGGCAGCAGTTTCCTGTGCGTCGGAAATGGTGAATCTTCTTATGTTCATAATTATACCTCCTGATAAAAAATATAGATGTATTATAACATACAGTTTCAGATTTGTCAATAACAATATTATTTTTGCCCTCCCCCCTTGTATAAAATGACTACTCCCCCGCCCCCCTGAGCCTATTTTCCGTTGAGTGGGGGAGGGAGATTTGTTTCAGCACTTTACTTATATATGCTTTTTATTTTACGTCAGAACATACAGGAAAAATATTATAATTTGTTGCAAATGCCACTTTTCAGCAATGGAAATATATGGTATAATAATCCTGTAATCAATTGCAAATACTAAGAAATGAGGTATAAACCAATGAACAAGATAACCAACGACATTTACTATATCGGCGTCAACGATCACCAGATCGACCTCTTTGAAGGACAGTATGATGTTCCGAACGGAATGGCTTACAATTCATATGTCATACTCGATGAGAAGATCGCTGTGATGGATACTGTTGACCAGAACTTCACTGACCAGTGGCTGGGCAACCTGAAGGAAGTCCTGGGTGACCGCAAGCCGGATTATCTTATCGTTCAGCACATGGAGCCTGACCACTCTGCAAATATCCTCAGCTTCATCAAGGCTTACCCGGATGCAAAGATCGTGGGCAATACCAAGACCTTCACTATGATGTCAAATTTCTTTGAGGGACTGGACCTCGGTGACAAGAAGCTTGAAGTAAAGGAAGGGGATACACTTTCCCTCGGCAGTCATACCCTCAGCTTTGTTTTTGCTCCGATGGTACACTGGCCTGAGGTAATGTTCACTTATGATACTACAGATAAGGTTCTCTTCTCCGCTGATGCTTTCGGAAAGTTCGGCGCACTTGATGTAGATGAGGACTGGGCTTGTGAGGCTCGCCGTTACTACTTCGGCATCGTAGGAAAGTATGGCGTTCAGGTACAGGCTGTTCTCAAGAAGGCTGCTGCACTTGATATCCAGACTATATGTCCTCTCCACGGACCTGTCCTCAAGGAGGATCTGGGATATTATCTCGGTCTCTACAACACATGGTCTTCATACGGTGTTGAGAGCGAGGGCATATTCATTGCTTATACTTCTGTTTATGGAAATACAAAGAAGGCTGCTGAAATGCTGAAAGACAAGCTTCTCGAAAAGGGCTGCCCGAAGGTTGCTATCGCTGACCTTGCCCGTGAGGATATGGCAGAATCTGTTGAAGACGCTTTCCGCTACGGCAAGCTGGTCATTGCTACAACTACCTATAATGCTGATATCTTCCCGTTCATGAAGCACTTCATCCTCGATCTCATCGAGAGAAATTACCAGAACCGTACTATCGGTATCATTGAGAACGGAAGCTGGGCTCCTATAGCTGCAAAGAGTATCAAGGCTATGTTCGAGAAGTCAAAGAACATCACATGGACTGACACAACAGTTACTATAAAGTCAGCAGTAAAGGCTGAGAATATCTCTCAGATAGAAGCACTTGCTGATGAGCTTATGAAATGAACCCCCGGAAGGAGGAATATTATGAAAGTTACCCTCAACCCCGATAAGGAAGTAGTTGCAAGGATAAAGGAAGGCCTGAAGCTGAAGGACGGGTACTGTCCCTGCCGCCTTGCAAAAACTCCCGAAAACAAATGTATGTGCAAGGAGTTCCGGGATCAGATCGCTGATCCGGATTTTGAGGGATTCTGCCATTGTATGCTTTACTACAAATCAAAGGAGGATTAATATGAGCGAGATAGTTATTACCAGAGAGAATTTTGACGAGGAAGTCAGAAACTACAGAGGTATGCCGGTGCTGCTGGATTTCTGGGCAGGCTGGTGCGGACCGTGTATGATGCTTTCACCAGTCATTGAGGAGATAGCTGATGAATACGACGGACAGATCAAAGTCGGAAAGGTCAATGTTGACGAGCAGCCTGAGCTTGCTGCTGCTTTCAAAGTAGAAAGCATCCCGCTTGTAGTTGTAGTAAAGGATGGAGTTATCACTGCTGGTACCGTTGGATATCATTCCAAGGAAGATATACTTGCCCTCCTGAAAAAATAGAATGCAAAAGGTCTGTATGTGTGATACACATACAGCAGTATATGTCAGATACTCGGGGAAGAGACTTTCTGAGGAAAGGTTCTTCCCCGAACCCTTTTCCAAAGACTTTTGATCTTAATTATCCCCGGATAGGGCGCACCCATGTTAATTACTGCATGGGCTTTTTTATTGTGTACGCCCTATCCGGGGATAATTTAAAACTGAAAGTTTCATTGAGAAAAATTTTTCAAAAGGGTTTTCCTCAATATCTAATGTATAGCTGCTATACGAGTATCGACATATGCCCTTTTTATATTGAATAATGCTTTCTTCTGTGCTATAATAATAGTGCAGATAAAATTATCAGGAGATAAATACATGAAAATAACTCCAATAACACACTCTCACTCTCTCTGGAACGATACTATCAGATTTGCTGACAGATGCTCATGGAAGGGCGGTCAGTATTTAGCCGGACTGATGATGGATAATAAATTCCATGACTGGGAAAGAGTTTTTATTGCCCATGATGATGATAAGCTTTACGGCTTCTGTACCTTCACGGAAAAGGATGAGATAGCCGAAAAATATGAAATCTCTCCTTTTATTGGCTGTGTTTTTGTAAGCGAGGAATACCGTGGACAAAGGATATCTGAACTGCTCATAAATGAAGTATCATCCTATGCAAAAGAAAACGGATTCCAGAAGGTATATATCATGAGCGGAGAGACCGGTCTTTACGAGAAATACGGCTTTTCTCTGTCGGGATATTATGATACGATATTTGATACGAAAGAACAGCTCTTTGTCAGGGAACTTAAAGGGTAACTATAATCAAAGAGATCATCAGAAAAATTTCCCGGAGTGTGTATAGATGATCCGGTCGATCTAACATATAAATCTAAATCATTTTTAAAGGTGTGATAAACATGAGCTTGAACGATACTCCCTCATCAGAGAGATTACATATAGGCTTCTTCGGAATGAGAAATGCCGGAAAATCCAGCGTTGTAAACGCAGTCACAGGACAGGAGCTTTCGGTAGTCTCCGATGTAAAAGGAACTACCACTGATCCGGTAACAAAGGCAATGGAGCTCCTTCCGCTGGGACCGGTAGTTATAATTGATACTCCCGGCTTTGACGATGTGGGCGCTCTCGGAGAGCTGCGTGTGAAAAAGACAAAGCAGATCCTCAACCGCACTGATATTGCAGTCCTCGTTGTGGATTCATCGGTGGGACTTTCTCAGGCCGACAAGGAACTGTTAAGCATTTTCCGGGATAAGGCTATCCCATTCGTAACCGTGTATAACAAATCCGATCTGACCATAAAACAGGAGCTTGACGAAAATGAGATATCCGTCTGTGCCAGGTCGGGAGAGAATATCTATGAGCTGAAGGAAAAGATCGCCGCCCTGACAAAAGGTCTATGGAACGAAAAGCGTATCGTCGGCGACCTGCTCTCACCCGGAGATATGACAGTGCTGGTAACTCCTATTGACGCTGCTGCTCCAAAAGGACGAATGATACTGCCGCAAGTGCAGACTTTACGTGATATTCTTGACGCTGACGCTATGGCAGTATTCACTAAGGAGTTCCAGCTTGCGGAAACTCTTGGCGGTCTTGCTCAAAAGCCGAAAATGGTCATAACCGACAGCCAGGCCTTCGGCATGGTCAGCAGGATAGTTCCGGAGGATATACCGCTGACCTCATTCTCCATACTTATGGCAAGATATAAGGGCTTCCTCGAAACTGCGGTGAAAGGCGCAGCGGCAATAAAAGATCTCAAAG
Source organism: Ruminococcus sp. (assembly GCA_012718885.1). Lineage (GTDB taxonomy): Bacteria > Bacillota > Clostridia > Oscillospirales > Ruminococcaceae > Ruminococcus. The sequence goes on from JAAYBK010000393.1 coordinate 38,516, forward strand.
ACGGAGACACTGTTCTCATATCAGAGGGATGTACCCACCACCGCCAGTGCGGAGATATCGGCAGTGTAAAGCTGCCGGCACTTCTAAAGAAGACTACCGGCAGGGAGCTGAACATCCGCCTCACCTCCGGAAGAGAGTTTCCCGAGGAGCTTTCCGGTGTGGCTCTTGTTATACACTGCGGAGGCTGTATGCTCAACGAGCGTGAAATGACTTACCGCAGAAAATCCGCAGAGGATCAGAACGTCCCCTTCACGAATTATGGCATTGCACTTGCGATGATGAACGGTATACTCAAGCGAAGCCTCGGTATCTTCCCCGACCTTGCAGAAAAGGTCTGATAAACAATATATTCTCCCGGAGCATATAATATATTGCAGATGTATATATCCCGTCTGAACGGGCAATAATACTGACAGCAAAACTATTATCGATCACGGAAAGCGCCGGCAGACATGATCCGGATCTATTTCAGGCAGTCTGACCGACACAGTTACTATCCCTGATCCAATCTATATCCGGGAGATAAATATTATGACGGTTAAAAGAGGAGATATCTATTATGCCGACCTCAGTCCCGTTGTGGGCTCTGAGCAGGGCGGAGTAAGACCGGTACTTATAGTCCAGAACGATGTCGGAAACCGGCACAGTCCTACTGTGATAGCGGCTGCTATAACAAGTCAGCGTGATAAGACCCACCTGCCCACACATATAGAAGTGCAGGCTGACAAGTGCGGACTTTCCAAGGACAGTATCGTTCTTCTCGAACAGATCAGAACGATTGATAAAAAACGCCTCAAGGACAAAATGGGAGAGCTTGACCTGCGTTCTATGAATAAGGTCAATACCGCCCTTTCCATCAGCTTCGGCCTTGAGTTATGATACCTTGGTCATCAGTAAACAGTTATCAGAAAGTAGTATGGGGCGATGTTAAGAGGAGCACTTATATAGAAGTTATACGTTAGATATTGAGGGAAACCCTTTTGAAAAAGGGTTCCTCTGACGGAGGCGGTCCCCTCTGTCACTGTGTGACATCTCCCCGCACTGCGGGGAGTCACCCTCAAACTCCCTTCCTAAAACTTTCAGTTTTAAATTTTCCCCAGATAGGGCGCAACCCATGTAATAA
>JAAYBK010000394.1 GCA_012718885.1 Ruminococcus sp.
ATTCCGATATCAGCCGTGACAGCTTTGTGCCCTCAGTTATCGACCTTATTGAATCCGTTGACAGCGGCCATGCCTACATTATGCCCTCCACATTCTCTATCACGCTCCCCTACACTGCCAAGACCAAATTCGTCAAGGATATCAAAGAGTGGAATATCGACACCTGCCAGGATATGTACGAGAGCCTGCCTGACAATATGGGCTGGTTCGACTATCAGGACTGGTACTACGGCCATCCGAAAACCTGGCTCGACCTCTGCTGCTTCGGATTTACTGACTTCATCGACTTTGACAGCAATACCTGCAGCTTTGACAGTCCACAGTTCATACGCATGATAAAATATGCCTCCAAAGGCGCAGACCCGGATACCGTCACCTATGAAACCCCGGAGGATTCCGAGCAAAGGCATCAAGAACAATACTCTCTCCAGCAGAATCAGTTCGTGGACGAGCAGGCGTTGTTCACCAACCTTCAATTCATGCATTACAATGACTATCTCAACGAATATATGGGCAAATTCGGCGGAGAGGATGTTACCACCCTCGGCGAATGGCAGGAGGCTGGACATACCGATATCATAGGCAGCTTCAGCGACACCTTTGTAATAACTAAAAACTCCGAATATCCTGATCTTGCCTGGGAATTCATAAAGACTGTCATCAGCGATGAGGCTGCAAAGAAGTTCTATACCGGCAGAGGAAAGACTACACTTGGCGGATTCCCGGTAACAAAGTCCGGGCTTGCTATCGCTGCTGAGGCTGCAAAACAGCCATATGACTACAGCGACGACTTCTATTCCGATGAGCTGAAGAACTATACCGGCGTTGTCTACGAGACCGGCAGAGATTCAGAAAGCAAAGGCTCTTTCAGAAAATGCGGAGAGGTCACAGATGAGGTCATAGAAAAGATGAACCAGCTCATCAACGATGCTGTTCCCGCCGCAAACAGAAATAAATTTGCCGGAATGGATCTGGATCTGGTGTTTGAGATACAGGATAATATCTACCATGATGAGCTGAACAGCTACTTCCACGGTGAATGTTCGGCTGAGCAGTGCGCCGAAAGACTTCAGGACCGCATTTCCATTTATCTTTCGGAGAAGTTTTAGTAAAATAAGAAGGAGGAGTGAACTCTTTCGACTTCGAGAATAACACCTGCGATTTCAGTGCTTCCTTTAAGGAAACTATGGAATTCCTGAACTGTCTGCCGGAACATCAACATCCCAACGACAGCGAAGAGTGCAGGGCTGTCCAAAACGTTGAGCAGTCCGTTGACGATTGTGTGGATATGCTCAACAACAGGATAGGAACTTACCTAAGCGAGAACTCTTAGCAATGAAAAAAGGAACTGAATATCCAGTTCCTTTTTCCATTATATCATTATATTTAGGGGAACCGGAGGTTTATCAGGCCTCCGGGAGAGATATCAGCATTTCATGCAGACTTATCTGCATATATCTGCTGTTTCCGGAGCTGCACCACAATGTATGCTCCGGTAATGTTTTGTAAGGGTAAGGCCTTCCGGCCATACCCTTACCTGTAGAGAGGTTTCATTATTTAATTGCAGAGGCCGCCTGGAGTCTCCGCTGCAACAACAGCCGGCATGGTACACGATCCTGCACTGAATGATTCAGTACCCAATTATTCCTGCTCTATAGCAGGCCCCCTGAAGAACGCTTTTTCATCCTATTAACAGCATTTCTATTTTCACTGTTTCATACTGACAAACAATGTTGAAATCATGCCATTCAGACCATTGAGTTATTTGAGGGTAACTTTGTCCTTTTATGTCATACGAGATATGCTGCCTAATACACATCCGCACGACCTGCTCTCCGCCGCAGATTATGACTTGTATGCTAAGCCTCGGGAGCCGCCTAAAGCTCCGTCCACAACAGCAGCCGTCCTTCTCTCACTGCGGTCATCGCAAACATCTCTCCTGAAACAAAACAGGATAAAACGATATATAAAATATCCATGTCTTCGCTTTGCTCAGATATTTCCGGCGATCCCCTGCAACGCCGGTTCTCTTTATCTGGTAACATTATATCTCAAAAATGACCAGCTTTCAATGACATATAATACTGATTAACTGATCTATCCTGTTTTTTTGCTATATCCAGCTTGCACGAACCGTCATATTCCGCCAGTCATTTTCTCTCACCATAATCCTTGACTTTTCAGCCCGGATGTTGTACAATAAGTGTAACTCAGGCGCAGATATCTGCAAGGCGGATACTGCATTTCAACTTACTCTTTACCCGAAAGGAGCAAACTGTATGATCTCTATAAAGCATGAGGACTTCAGCGCAAATTACGACCTATTTGTCAAGCTCTGCAATATAACCTCAGAACCGCTCAAGCTCACCAAGGATGGCCAGCCCGACCTGATCGTTATGAATGCGGACGCATATGAACGCAGAAAGAAAATGCTTGATCTGCGTGAAAAGCTCCTCAGGATAAACGAGGACGAGCCCCTCGAATCAAAAGGCATAACCCTTGAAGAGCTGGGACGTTACATCGATGAGGTGGAGGCCGAGGAGATATAGTCTCTCAAAACCGCCTATTACTGAGTATTTTCGCCTTTATTCATGGCATTTTGCTCAGAATCATTTTGCTCAGAATCATTTTGTAATAACAATGAAAATTTGATGAAATCAACACGATTATTCTTGACAAGCCGGCTTTTGTAATATATAATAATTATGACGGCAGCGGAAAGGGGTCCGCACCGTTCAATACATCATTACCATGAAACAGGAGGATTTAACTATGGGAATTTTCAGAAGATTAAGTGATCTGCTCAAGGCTAACGTAAATGACCTCATCGACAGAGCTGAAGATCCGGAGAAGATGGTCAAGCAGATAATTATCGATATGCAGCAGGAGCTTACCAAGGCTACTCAGAATTACGGTAAGGCTAAGGCAAGCGAGCGTCTCGCTGAGAAGAAGTACCTCGAAGCTCAGAAGATCTCTGCAAGCTGGGAATCCAAGGCTAAAGCTGCCCTCGCTCAGGGTAATCCTGAACTCGCAAAGCAGGCTCTCGCCAAGAAGGTAAAGGCTGATGAGGATGTTGCTAACTACAAGGAAATGTACGATTCTATCTCCGCTCAGACCGAGGCTATCGGAAATCAGGTAGAAGTGCTCAAGTCAAAGCTGGATGAGGCTAAGTCCC
>JAAYBK010000395.1 GCA_012718885.1 Ruminococcus sp.
AGATATGGTAAACTGGACAGACCACGGTGCTATTCCGATAGCTAAGAATAACAGCAGAACAACTAATGGATGCTGTTCATGGGCAAGTGCTGCATGGGCACCTGATGCTTGCTGGAAGATGATCGATGGCAAGCCTAAGTTCTTCCTCTATTTCGCAAACAGCGGCGGCGGTATCGGCGTTGTTACAGCTGACAGCCCAACAGGCCCTTGGTCAGATCCTATCGGACACGCTCTCCTTACACATGGCAGCCCTAACTGCAGCGATGTTGAGTGGATGTTCGACCCTGGCGTATACTATGACGAAAAGACTGACGAAGCTTATCTCTTCTTCGGCGGCGGACGCAAGAACGGTGTTGACCCTGCTAAGCCTGGTACAGGTAGAGTTGTTAAGCTTGGCAAGGATATGACATCACTTGCAGGTACACCTACAAAGATGGATATTCCTTACCTCTTTGAGGATTCAAGCGTTATCAAGATCGGTGATACATGGTACTATTCTTACTGCTCCAACTGGGATGTTGGAAACAAGACTGTAAACGGTGTTAACTTTGGAAATGCAGACATTCTCTATATGACCTCAACAAATCCTCTCTCTTGGGGCGAAAGCAACCTTGCTGGTAATGTATTCAAGAATACTGGTTCACAGAGAATAGACAACGGCGGTAATAACCACCACTCCATCATTTACTTCAAGGACAAGTATTATGTTGCTTATCATTCACGTCAGCAGTCTATCCGTATGGGTAACACATTCATTGATGGTAATTGGCCTAATGACCGCAGCAAGGACAGCAAGGACGGTAATTATCGTTCAACTCAGATTAACGAAGCTTCATTCAGCAACGGCAAGATCACTTGCTCAGGTGATATGAAGGGCTGTACACAGATCGAAACTCTTAATCCATACAACAAGGTTCAGGCTGAGACAATGTCAAATCAGTCCAAGAAGATTGCTGTAGATGGTTTACGTGACACAACAGTTCGTGGCGCAAAGGGTGAATGGATCAAGGTAACAGGTGCTAACTTCAATAATGGAAGCGACAGCATCACTATAAACGCGTCTTCAGCTAATGGTGCAGCTATCAAGATCTGCGCTGGTAGTACTACAGGCGATGTTATAGGCTATGCTGAGATTCCTGCCGGCGGCAAGATGACAGAAGTTACTTACCCAGTAAACAGCATCAGCGGCAAGAAGGATGTATACTTTATATTCAGCGGCGATGTAAACTTTGACTGGTGGCAGTTTAAGTGATCGATACTGCCCGGACTATCTGCACAATACGTCCGGGCAGATTGATAAATTCCAAAATTTATTGTAAGGGACAAATCAGGAAGAACAGCTGTACATAAGTACGGCTGTTTCTCCTATCCTGAACAAAACATTCTATTTTTTTATTTAAGGAGTGGATGATCAATGATCCAAAAAAAGAAAAATCGTATGTTGATTTCAGCAGCAACAGCAGCTTCAATGTGTGCAGCATTGATACAAGCTTGTCCGATGAGCAGCGGACTTTCAGTTAAAGCTGAAGAAAAAGAATTACCAGCCATTTTCTATGATACATTTGAATCAGGGAAAGGTGACTGGGGCGGACGGGGTTCAGCCTCTGTGTCAGTAAGTTCTGACAACTCATTTTCTGGCAGCAGTTCTCTTTACTGTCAAGACAGAGCAGCTTCATGGAATGGAGCTTCGAGGGAACTTGACACATCCGAATTTATACCCGGAAAAGAATACAGCTTCAGTGTAAATGTATTATATACAAGCGGTAGCGCAGAGGAGACTTTCAAGCTTACTCTTCAGTACAACGATGCTTCAGGCAAGGCAAACTATAGTAATGTTGCTAAAGTCACTGCTAATAAGGGAGACTGGGTTCAGCTGGCGAATACAAATTATCAGATACCGGAAGATGCGTCTAAAATGGTATTATACGTTGAAACAGAGGATTCCGAGATATCCTTCTATATAGATGATGCTGTTGCAGCTCCTGAAGGAGTAGTTATCAGCGGTGCAGGCGGTCCAAAGAAGGTAGTGCTTGGAGATCTTGATTTTGACGGTGCAATAGACGGATTTGATACCTGTCTTATGAAAGAGGCTATAATAGATGGAAGTATAAAAAGCGGCTCTTATTTAAAGGCAGCCGATGTTAACAGGGATAAAAAACTTGATGTAGCAGACCTGGTCCTTCATCAACAGTTCATTCTCGGCGACCTAACCGAATGGCCTGAGCCTCCTAAGCCTGATAATAAGTGGGATGATTATCAGGAAACAGCTTCGGCTGATGCTATTCAATTCTACAAGAGTGCGATCAAGAGCATGGGCAATACCTACAGACTTACATCAAAACTTGAAGCAGCAGAAAATGGTGCTCCTCTGACAGTTGCATATCTTGGCGGCTCAATAACTGAGGGCAAAAAATATTCATCTCCATTCTCAAGCTACGTTCAGAAGACTTTTGCAGCCGGAAGCCTCAAGGAAGTAAATGCCGGTCTTTCAGGTACATCATCTGTTGTAGGACTTGTACGCTGTGAGGATGAGGTGATAAAGAATAATCCTGATATCATATTCCTTGAATTCTCAGTAAATGATCATGAAGATGTTATGTATAAGAAGTGCTTCGAGAGCCTTATTAAGAAATGTCTCTCACAGCCAAATGAACCTGCTGTTGTAGTCCTCATCAATCGCTCTAAGGGCGGCTTCTCAAGCCAGACGCAGATGGTCGCAGCGGGCAAGAATTTTGATGTTCCGATTATAAGCATGGATGACGCTCTCTCCAAAGCGTTCAATAATGGTTACCTCAGTACAGGGGATTACTTCGATGATGAATATCATCCTCATGCAAAAGGCGGACAGCTTGTCGCAGACTGCCTCGCATATTTCTTCCGTCAGGCAATGAAGACCGAGAATCGCTCTGATTCCTATACTATACCGACAACAAGTGCATACGGTTCAGAGTACGCTGACTGCGTGAACATCGATCCTTCAAAGCTTGATGGCTTCAGCGCCGGCTCATTTACAAGAGCAAACGGCTACGGAAAGATGCCTTACAGTTATAATTTCCAGAAGAACAGTGCTAATAATCCTATGACGTTTAAAGTGAACGGAAAGGGCTTCATAGTTGTTTTCAAGGCTAACAGCAGTGGTATGGGCAGTATCAACGTGACTGTAAATGGCAAAACAACAAAGATAAGCGGAAACAAGCAGTATACATGGGGTGGACCTGACGCTGAACTCGGCTATTATCAGGATACTGCAGGCGATCTTGACGTATCAATCAAGGTTGAAAATGCTAATTCAGATTTCGTTATCCAGGGAATAGGTTTAATAAAGTAACATTTATAACCCGTGACGCAAATATCCCACCGGAGTTTTCCGGCGGGATATTTGTTTTAACTGCTATTGACAAAAAAATAGCAGTGTGATAAAATGTGAACATAGTATGTGATATAGGAAGGATATTATGAAAATAAATGAAGTTATCGGGAAGATCAGATCTGAATATAAAAGAAATAAAACTCTAATCATAGGCATCGACGGTGCTGGCGGCGCAGGAAAAAGTACA
>JAAYBK010000396.1 GCA_012718885.1 Ruminococcus sp.
CCATGAGCTTTTCGTTATTTTCAGCGCTTATGAGCATCTGCTGTTCCATTATTATATCAGCTCTGTGGGCAGCAGTCTCTTCGTCTATCTGATCCGGGAAGTTATAGGACTTTGTGCCCTCCTCACGGGAGTATGCAAAGCAGCCCAACCTGTCAAAGCGGACACGCTGTATGAATTCTGCCAGATTGTTGAACTGCTCCTCGGTCTCGCCGGGGAAGCCGGTGATAAGGGTAGTTCTCAGGATGACTCCCGGTATTTTTTCACGGATATGTGCAAAGAGTGCTTCAAGCTTTTCCTCGTCGCCCCAGCGGTTCATGCGGCTGAGGATATCGCCGTCACAGTGCTGTATCGGTATCTCAAGGTACTTTACCAGCTTTTCCTCGGAGGCTATTGTCTCGAGCAGCTCGTCTGTTATGCGCTCAGGGTAGCAGTAGAGAGTGCGTATCCACTTCAGTCCCTCTATGCGGCAAAGTCTGCGGAGAAGCTCAGGCAGACGGGACTCGCCGTAAAGATCCTCGCCATAGCGTGAGGTATCCTGTGCAATGACCACAAGCTCTGTAACGCCGTTGGCTGCCAGGAATTCTGCCTCCTTTATAACGTCTTCCATGGTGACGCTGCGGAATTTACCTCTTATCATTGGGATAGCGCAGTAGGTACAGCAGTTGCTGCATCCCTCGGCCACCTTCAGGTATGTGAAGAAGGGGAGAGTTGAGATGATGCGTTCGCCGGTGAGCTCAGCTTCCAGCTTGGGAGCAAAGTTTATGTACTTTTCTCCGGCAAGGGCGTGATCCAGGACATCGACTATATCCTTATTATTGCCTATGCCTATAACGGCATCTGCTTCCGGGAAAAGCTCTGCGGTCTCCTCCTTGTATCTCTCAACAAGACAACCGGTAATGATTATCTTTTTGAGGGTGCCCTCCTCCTTGAGCTTTCCAAGCTCAAGTATCGTTTCGATAGCCTCTTCCTTGGCGGATTTTATGAATCCGCAGGTGTTTACTACTGCCACATCAGCAAGTCCCGGTTCGGTGACAAGCTGATAGCCGCGACTTTTTAGTTTGTATAACATTCTTTCGGAATCCACCAGATTCTTTGAGCATCCGAGGGAAACCATTCCAACCTTGATCGGCATTTGCCGTTCCTCCATTATTCATTCATATTCTCAAAGTATTCTCTTACGGCACGGTTTATCTCGTCAAAGCTGTAGCCGTACCTTACAAGAGAGCTTTTTGCTTTTTCAATGCTTTTTCTATCGTCAGGCTCTGTCAGGTATCTGCTGTACTTGGTTTCAAGTAGCTCTTTCAGATTTTCCTCAAAGCTGCTCTCGTATTCCTCAACAGCATCCTCTGCGGTGAATTTGTCTATGCCCTTGAGTGTGAGCTCACGCAGAGCCCTCCGGCGGCCGTATCTCTTGGATACGATCAGCCTGCGGGCTAAGTTTCCTGCATACCTTTCGTCATCTATCAGTCCTGCACTCTTCAGCTTTTCCAGCACCGCACTGCACAGCTTTTCGCTCTTGTAGGTATCCGCCAGCTTATCGAACATCTCCTTTGCGGAGTAGTCACGGTAATCCAGAAGATAAAGCGCACGCTGATATGCACGGCGGAAATTGGAGGCGTAGATTATCCTCCGGAGCTGCTCACGGTCAAGCTCCATTCCGGTCCGCAGGCCGAAATCAGCTACTATATCCGTATGCAGGTATATTTTCCTCTCATTGTCAAGCTCCGCCTCAAAGGTAGAGCCCTTGTATCTCTGAAGAGCGGTTATCTCCATTACTCTTCAGCAGGAGTGAACTCCTCGAAATCCTCGTCTATGTCTGCAAGGATATCGTCTGCTGAGGACTTTGGTGCTGCTTCCTCAGCGGTATCTGTATCTGCGGACTTCTTGTCCTTCTTGTCAGGCTTTGCCGGGGAATTGTTCAGCTCGTCCTTGCGGGCAAGTATCTGCTCCTCGATCTCCTTCATAAGAGCCTCATCGTTCTTGAGGAGCTCCTTTACGTTGTCACGGCCCTGGCCAAGCTTCTGATCCTTGTAGCTGAACCATGATCCGCCCTTCTTGATGATATCAAGATCAACGGCAAGGTCAAGCACCTCGCCTGTACGGGAGATGCCCTGTCCGTACATCATATCGAAATGGCACTCCTTGAACGGAGGAGCAACCTTGTTCTTGACTATTTTGCACTTTGTCTCGGCACCGATTATCTCGCTGCCTGACTTTATTACTTCGCCCTTTCTTACTTCGATACGTACCGAAGCGTAGAACTTCAGAGCACGGCCGCCGGGAGTAGTCTCCGGATTTCCGTACATAACGCCTATCTTCTCACGCACCTGATTGATGAATATCGCTACACAGTTGGACTTGGAGATAGCTGCTGTCAGCTTTCTCATAGCCTGTGACATAAGTCTTGCCAGCTGGCCTACGTGGAGGTCTCCCATTTCACCGTCTATCTCGGCACGGGTGGTCATGGCGGCTATGGAGTCGAGTACGATAACATCGATAGCTCCTGAACGGATGAGGGCTTCTGCTATTTCAAGAGCCTGCTCACCGCTGTCCGGCTGTGATACCAGCAGGTTGTCGATATTTACGCCGAGAGCCTGAGCATATACAGGGTCAAGGGCGTGCTCAACATCGATGAAGGCAACTTCGCCGTCCATTTTCTGAGCCTGAGCCAGTATGGAGAGGGCAACTGTAGTCTTACCGGAGCTTTCAGGGCCGTATATCTCAACGATACGTCCTCTCGGGACACCGCCTATACCCAGCGCCATATCCAGTGTCATTGAGCCGGTGGGGATAGCGTCAACATTCAGCGTCTTAGTCTGGCCGAGACGCATAACTGCGCCGGCGCCGTATTTCTTTTCTATCTGCTTGAGTGCGCCGTCAAGGGCGGTCTTTCTGTCCTCCTTATTGGAAGCACGGACAACTGTTGCTTTTTTTGCAAGTTCCTTTTTTGCCATTGTTATTCCTCCGTATTATTTCTGCTCTGTTCCGAATTGTCGGAGTATCTTATGAAGTCATCTCCGGTCTTTACGGCTGCGGCAGTTCTTATTATACCTCCGCCGTCTTTGCGGAGCTGGATATTGTCAAATGAATAGCGTTTGAGTATGCTGCTTACCGCTTCATGCTGGCCGTCACCAAATTCAAAGACCAGATAGCCGCCCATTTTAAGGGAACGCCTCCAGAGCTCAGTGATCGCTCTGTAGAAGCCCAGGCCGTCTTCGCCTCCGAAGAGTGCAGAAGCTGGCTCGTAGGTGACCTCTGTCTGCAGGGAACGCATTTCCTCTGCGGTAAGGTATGGCGGATTGCTTACTATTATGTCAAGCCCGGAGAGCTGCTGACGTATATCCTTTTTCAGCACGTCGCCGGCGATCACATCTATATCGGCTCCGTTGAGTCTTACATTATCCCGCAGGTAGCTGAGAGCCTGCTCTGATATCTCCACGGCTGTGACCTCTGCCTGTGGGAGCTGCTTCTTCAGCGCTATGGCGATACATCCACTGCCGCTGCAAAGGTCTGCTATCCTTGGGGCTGTCATTCCATTTTCACGGCATATGTCCAGCACCTGATCCACAAGAGTCTCTGTATCCGGTCTTGGTATCAGCACTCCCTCCCCCACCTTCATGGGATATCCGTAGAATTCCCACTGGCCAAGGAGATATTGCAGGGGGCGGTTCTTGCTTCTCAGCTCTGTAAGCTCACGTATGCGCTTTTCGGCAGTCTCCGGCACCGCCTCATTCGGAAGAAACAGCGGGTTCTGATCGTTGAGCATATCCTGGAATATGCACATCGTATCAAAACGGGCAGTATCTATGCCGGACTGCTCAAGAATACTCATACACTCGTCAAAGAGCGCTTTCCGGCTTACCACCTGTCCTCCTCCTTATCCTTGGGGATGCAGGGAGTAAGTGCGGCTATTGCTATCTCTATCATGCTGTCGTCAGGTTCCTTTGTGGTGATACGCTGCATGGCAAGTCCGGGAGCGGAGAGTATCCTTGTAAAGAGATTGTCCTTGTTTCCGGCAAGCCTTATGCACTTGTAGGATATTCCTACCACAAGGGGAAGGAGTATCAGCGAGGATACTATTCTCTGCCATGTTACGGTGAAAGGTACAAAGCACATTACGAATATGCTGACAAGAAGTACGATGAATATGAAGCTTGTTCCGCAGCGCTTATGGAAGCGTGTCTGCTTGCGGACATTCTCTATTGTCAGCGGAAGCTCTGCCTCATGGCAGGCGATGGTCTTATGCTCTGCGCCGTGGTACATATACTGGCGCTTTATATCCTTCATAAGGCTTACGAGAGCCATATATGCCACGAATATAGCTATTTTCACTACTCCCTCCACGACTGAACGGAGTATGCGGCGCTTTTTTATGCCGGGTATGAAGGCTACTGCCCATTTAGGCAGAAAAACGAAAAGTCCTATTGCCATGGCAACGCCGACTATTATGCCCAGGTACATGATAAAACCATAGCTTGAGCCTTCTTTTTCCTTCTTGGTGTTTTTTGAAGGCTCGGTCTTAGCGAGAGCCTCCTCATAGGAGATGCCTTCTTTTTCTGCCTTTTCACGGGCTTCCTTTTCCTGCTCCATTTTTTCCTCGTATGCAAGCTGCTTGTCAGCGGACTTCATCATGTACTTGTAGCCCTTGACAAGAGAGGTAACGAAGCTGGCACAGCCTCTTACGAGAGGAGTTTTTCTGTACCAGGGAGCGTTTTTGCCGTTGTTTTCTTCCCATGTCTCCATATCTATGGTGCCGTCAGGCATACGGCAGGCCATTGCGCCGGTATTTGGTCCCAGCATCATTATGCCTTCGATCAGAGCCTGACCTCCGATCTTGGATTTGAATTTTTCACAGCACTGTGGATCCTGATTTTTGTTACTCATTCTATTCTCCTGTGTATAGTTTATCTTTCTGTGCCCGGAGCAGCCGGCACTCATCCCTGAGAGCTGCTGCTTTGTTTCTTTTCATTGTTTTTGTTAGCCGGCAGGGTTATGGTCACAGTAGTTCCCTTGTCCTCGCCTTCGCTGGCGATATCCATAGTACCGCCGTGCATAGCGATGATCTCATCTGCTACGGCAAGGCCTATACCTGAGCCTCTGCGGGTGTGGTTCGCCTTATAGAATTTGGTCTTGACCTTTGCAAGGTCGGACTGCTTTATGCCGCAGCCTGTATCCGCTACGGAGACGATTATGCTGCCGTCCTTTTCATAGGCGGCGATAGTGATAGTGTCTCCGGGGGAGGAATACTTTATAGCGTTGTCGATAACATTTATGAATACCTGGCGTATACGGTTCTTATCGCCGTATACGAAGGGGAGCATTTCCGGCTCATTGTATATTATCTGCTTTTCCTCACGCTTTGCCTTGTCGCTGTATATCAGCACAGCGTCGCCCAGCTCTGCAAGGATATCCATATTGGCTTCCTGGAGAGTGAAGTGGCCGTTCTGCATACGTGAGAAATCCAGCAGCTCTTCTACCATCTGAGAGAGACGTTCAGTCTCGTTTACTATAACGCCTACGCCCTTTTTCATGGTCTCCGGGTTTTCGCCTCCATCCACCATAAGTGTTTCCGCCCAGCCCTTTATGGCTGTAAGAGGCGTTCGCAGCTCATGGGATACCGAGGATATGAACTCGTTTTTCATGGCCTCCGCATTAGACAATTCGTCGGCCATATGATTTATATTGGTACAAAGATCTCCTATCTCATCGTTGCTGTTGTTGTCGATACGGACTGAGAAATCGCCCATGGCGAATTTCTTGGCTATGCCGCTTATCTGCCGTATTGGCTTTACGATAGAGCCGGCAAAATACAGTCCGGTGGATATGATTATCACGATTATGACAAGGGAGATTATTGTGACCATAAGGGTATAGGTCTTTATCGTATTATCTATCTCCGCAAGGGATATTACCATTCTCACGGAGCTGTATTCGCTGTTCATGGAGGATATGGGCACTGATACGGCAAGTATCTTCTCACCGCTGCCGTCTATCCTTCCGATGTAGGAACCTTCGCCCTTTGCCATAGCTTCCTCGTAGTCCGGCATGACCATATCGGCATCCGGCGAGAAGCCAGAGGAGGTAAGGACTACTCTGCCCTTTGAATTTATAGCCATAAGCTCGATCTTGTCCTTCTCGTTGAAGGTCTCAAGCATATTTCTCATCTCTGCTGAGAAATTGGCGGCGCTGTCCTGTGAGTGTATGCTCAGCACACTTGTTACCGCATTTATCTTCGATATCAGGTACTGCTTGGCTGAGCTGTAGAAATAGGTCTGTATTGCATAGATTATGGCCATTTCTATTACCACAAGGGCAAGGATTATTACGCCCAGATTGTTGACTATCCAGCGCTTTGTGATACTCTTCTTAGCCATTACTGCCCATCATTCCATTTGTAGCCGTAGCCCCAGATAGTGATGATATACTTCGGACTTGAGGGCTCTTCCTCTATCTTCATGCGTATCCTTCGGATATTTACGTCTACTATTTTATCGTCTCCGTAATAGCTCTCGCCCCATATATGGTTGAGGATGCTTGCTCTGTCAAGGGCTGTGTTCTTATTGTTCATAAAGAACTCGAGTATCTGGTATTCTACCTGTGTCAGCTCGATAGGAGTGCCGTCCTTAGTGACGGTACGGCTCTTGAGATTGAGCACGAAAGGGCCGGACTCGATAACGGACTGCTTCTCGTTCTTTATGAAGCTCATACAAACTCTTCTGTAGATAGCATCCACACGGGCAGTGAGCTCCGAGGGGGAGAAGGGCTTGGTGATATAGTCATCTGCGCCTATCATAAGTCCGCTGACCTTATCCATTTCCTGAGTTCTGGCGGTAAGCATTATGATACCTATAGTGGAGCTTTTCTCCCTTATCTTCTTGCATACAGTGAATCCGTCGATTCCTGGCATCATAATATCAAGGAGCACGATGTCGAAATTGCCGTGCTCATTTTCAAAGGTCTTCAGAGCTGCTTCTCCGCAGTCTACGTCTACAACGTCGTAGCCTGCTCTTTTCAGGTTTATTACTACAAATTCACGGATCGTTGCTTCGTCCTCACAGATGAGGATACGTTTCATATCATTCACTCCTTTGGCTGCTGGATGTATAGCGGGACTGAGTCCCTGTCAGATCATTCTGAAGCCCACTGCGGTATCGCCGACAGTAGGTGTAAGAGAGTCATCCTCTCTGTTGTTCTTGGGGATATATGCAAGGTATGAGTATTCGCCCTTTGTGCCCATGAGCATATAGCCGTTGAGGAGTCTGTCCTCTCTGGCAGGAGCGTCGTCTGCACGGCATATCCGCATCAGTTCACGGCCGGTCTTGCCGTCGGAAAATGCACAGAACACTATCTCGTCATTGAGCGCATCACGGCGTACCGTTACATTATCCCTCCATTTTTCAGGGAAGAGGAATATGTATCCGTCGCCGACACTGTAGTATGAGGAGTATTTCTGTATCAGCTTATTTTCCTTGTTTACGGATTTCCATTTGGTTATCTTCATCTGTTCGCTCTCGGAAACATCATCGTAGCCCGGAGCGATGACCTGCACTGGTATCTCAAGGATACCGTCATCGTCTATATCGTAGGAGCTGCATCCTGCGGCTCTAACAGTTGCCGATGACTCCTCCGGTGTGCTGAACACCTTGCAGAGGCCCTTGGGGTCCATATATATGATATCGGTCTGTATCGAGCCGGAGCCGGAAACTGCGTCTATGTACAATCCTCTGCGGCCGCCGTCAAGCTCGCCGTAGTTTATGCTGTCAAATTCTGTAAAGCTTCCGCTGAGCTCGGTCTTGTACTGGTGGTACATACCTTTGTTGTCCAGCTTATAGACCTCCGCAACAGCAGGAGTGCCGGTGGCGGAGCCTGCCAGTACCAGGAACTCATTTTCATTGTTGTTATCCAGGTCGGTAACATCGATGAACGAGCAGGATCTGGAGAAGGTGGAAGCGATTCCGTCAACTGCCGGATCGTAGTTGTATATGGTCACATTCTTCTCCGAACGGTTGATAAGGCTGCTGCCGATTATGAGGTTGACACGGTCATTGCTGCCGAGCTTGGAGATTATGACCTTTTCGATCTCTGCACCCTCGGCGGCCGTATCCCTTACTGACTGCCATTTTCCGTCGAACTGATCCAGGATATTTATGCGGAGGGTATTCTCCTCAACGCCGAGGCCGTGTCTTTCATAGAAAACCACGGCTTCATTTATGTTGTCGCCGTCAAGATCCTCAACTATGAAGGCAGAGAGATACTTTCCGGATTTCGGATATTTCAGGCTGATCGATGTACCTGTAACATCGGTAAGGGCACGGTATATCTGCTCCTGTTCAACGCTTAGCTTCGGCGGAGACATGAGATTGTCTATGCTCGAACCGAAGGTGCAGCCTGAGAGAGAAGCTGCTGTAAAGCATAAAGGTATGATTAATTTTCTGATATCCATTTTACAAAGGCCGTTTAAGGCTTATTCTCTGTTTTCAAGCTTTATGTATTCTTTTTCCTTTGCTATAGCCTTGTATGCCGGACGGATTATCCTGTTTCCGGTGAGCATTTCCTCCATACGGTGTGCAGCCCAGCCTGCCATACGTGCAACGGCGAAGAGCGGTGTGAAGAGCTCATCAGGTATGCCGAGCATACGGTAAACAAGTCCGGAGTACATATCAACATTGGCGCACATTGTCTTTGTGCTGCCTTTCATCTCCTTGAAGATCTCGGGAGTGAGGCGCTCGATGGTATCAAGAAGACGGAATTCAGATTCTATCTCCTTGCCCTTTGCGAGCTCGAAGGCCTTCTTCTTCAGGATAAGAGCACGTGGATCGGAGATAGTGTATACTGCATGACCCATACCGTAGATAAGTCCGGAGCCGTCATTTGTCTCCTTGCGGATAGTACGGCGCATATAGTCAGCGACTTCGCCCTCGTCCTCCCAGTTCTTGATATTGGCCTTGAAGTTGTCAAGCATATTTATTACCTGGAGGTTCGCACCGCCGTGGCGTGGCCCCTTCAGTGAGCATATAGCTGAGGAATAAGCAGAATAGGGATCTGTGCCGGAGGATGTAAGCACCCGGCATGTAAATGTGGAGTTGTTTCCGCCGCCGTGCTCAGCCTGGAGCATAAGGAGACGGTCAAGCATCTGAGCCTCGTCCTTGGTATACTGTCTGTCGGGACGGAGAAGAGAGAGTATGCACTGAGCGGTATTTTCCTCATAGTTGATAGGATGCATTATCATGCTCTCGTTGTCGAAAACTCTTCTCTTTACCTGGTAGGCATTTGCCATTATGACGGGAAGCTTTGCGATAAGGCTTATAGCGGTACGCATCTCGTTTTCAAGTCCCTTTGCCTCACACTCATCATCGTATGAATAGAGAGCCAGAACAGAGCGTGCCAGCTTGTTCATTATGTTCTTGGAAGGAGCCTTCAGTATCATATCCTCAACGAAGCCGTTGGGGAGATCCCTCTTGAGGGAGACGTAGGTAGTAAATGTTTCAAGCTCCTTTTTGGTGGGGAGATGGCCGAAGAGAAGGAGGAATGTAGTCTCCTCATAGCCGTAGCGGTCCTCTGCCTCAACATTTTCCACCAGATCTGTGATGCTGTAGCCTCTGTATATAAGCTGTCCGGGGATAGGCTCAAGCTCTCCCTCGTTGATAACATATCCGTGTACGTTGCATATATTTGTTATACCAGCCTTTACGCCTGTTCCGTCACTGTTGCGGAGTCCTCTTTTTATGTGGTATTTTTCGTAAAGTGCAGGATCAAATTTGGAATTATCTGCAAGCTCCCTGCATAAATCTGTAATATTGGCGCCTGATATGTAAGATGGCATCACAGTCACTCTCCTCTGAAAATATTCACTATTCATTATACACCTTTTTTCGCTCTGTGTCAAATGAAATTGCATATTTATAATGTGTTTTAAAAATTATATGTTTTGCCGGAGGTATGTCTATGAAACAGTATTTTTCCGTAATGTTGATCCTGTCAGCGGCAGTGGCCGTGCTGCCGGCGGTACCGGTATGGTTTTCCGGCAGCGCTTCCTCTCACGAAGAGGAGAAAACGGCTGTACAGGCGGCATCTGAGCCGGATGCTGCTCCTGAGGAGGAGACGGTCAGTCCTGACGAGCCTTATCGTGTGCTGGACATAAGCACAGGAAATGTCATTGAAGTGCCTGTCAGGGACTATGTTATCGGCGCAGTATGTGCAGAAATGCCGGCTTCCTTTGACAGCGAGGCGCTGAAGGCTCAGGCTGTGGCGGCGCATACCTATGCCGAAAGACAGCGCAGGCGTGAGAGAAAGGCTCCTGATCCGGAGCTTAAGGGAGCGGATTTTTCCAATGATACCGCAGTTTATCAGGGGTTCTTTACTGCCGAACAAGCCCGTCAGTGCTTCGGCACCGGCTTTGATGAGAGTTATAATAAAATAGCAGGAGCCGTTGATGTGGTCCTGCCGTATATTATAACCTATGAGGACGAGCCTATAATCTCCGCATTCCATTCCATGTCGTCCGGCAGAACGGAAAGCGCTGAAAATGTCTGGGGAGCTGCGGTGGATTATCTTGTGCCGGTAGACAGCGGATATGACCGTTCTGCGCCGAAATACCGTGAAGAAGTGCGGTACGGCAGAGATGTTCTCAGGGAGAAGCTGACTGCTGCCTTTCCCGGGATAGTGCTGCCGGAAAATATTTCGGAGTGGATAGCTGTGGATGAGGTATCAGATTCCGGCACAGTCCTCACCGCTTCGGCAGGGGATAAAAAAGTCACCGGAAGTGAGCTGCGTTCCGCATTGGGGCTTCGGTCGGCTTGCTTTGAGGTGCGATGTGAGGGGGAGGAGACAGTGTTCACTACCCGGGGATTCGGTCACGGAGTTGGTATGAGCCAGTACGGTGCTGCGGCAATGGCGGCTGACGGTAAGAGCTGGAAGGATATTCTATGGCATTACTACACAGGCTGTGAGATATCTGAGATAAAACAGGACAGGTGAAAAAACTTGCTTTTATTTCTGGTATGTGGTAAAATAGGTGCATAGTTATTTATGGAGGTATGGCATATGAACGTCAAGGAGGCTCTTATAAAAACACTTGCCGAAAATAACGGCGGATATATATCCGGCGCTGCCCTTGCAGAACAGCTTGGTGTCAGCAGAAATGCGGTGTGGAAAGCTGTTAAGTCTCTTGAAGCAGAGGGATATGCCATAGAATCAGTTGCTTCAAAGGGCTATCGAATGTCACAGGAAAATAACCGCCTTTCTGCCGGATTCATATCCTCAGGACTTAATACCCGGAGCCTTGGCAGAAATATTTTCGTCCTTGACGAGACCGAGTCCACCAATAATGATGCAAAGGAAAAGGCAGCTGCCGGAGCGTCTCACGGTACGGTCGTAATAGCCGACAGACAGACTATGGGCAAGGGCAGGCTCGGGCGCAGTTTCATATCTCCCTCCGGAACGGGGATTTATATGAGCGTTGTCATACGTCCGGAGATAAGTGTGGAAAATGCCGGAATGATAACTGCTGCCGCTGCTGTTGCTGCTGCCGAGGCTGTTGAAAAGCTCTGCGGCATGGGAGTGAATATAAAATGGGTGAACGACCTTTATATCAATGACAGGAAGATCTGCGGCATCCTTACGGAGGCGTCTATGGGACTTGAAATGAAGTCACTTGAATATGCTGTCATAGGCATAGGTATAAATGTCAGGAGCGTTAAGGGGCTTTTCGACCAGGAGCTGAACAGTATCGCCACATCCATAGAGGATGAAACAGGCGTAAGACCTGACCGGAATGAGCTCTGTGCGGAGATTCTTAACAGGCTGGAATACTGGCTGGACAGCGTGGAGACAAGAAAGTTCCTGCCGGAATACAGGCGGAGAGAGTACCTTACAGGGAAGCTTATAACTGCAAATGTCGGCGGAAAAACTATCACCGGCAGCGCCGTGGGTATCGATAATAACGCCAATCTTATGGTCGAGCTGTCAAGCGGCGAGATACTCAGACTCAATTCCGGTGAGGCAAACCTTTGCAGAGTGAAGAAGTAAAAAAACAGAGGAATTTCTTATGCACTATACTCACATAGCAATTATATGTTAGTTATTGAGGGAAACCCTTTTGAAAAAGGGATCCTCTGACGGAGGCGGTCCCCTCTGTCACTGCGTGACATCTCCCCGCACTGCGGGGAGTCACCCTCAAACTCCCTTCCTAAAACTTTCAGTTTTAAATTTTCCCCAGATAGGGCGCACGCAATAAAAAAATCCCATGAAGTATTACATGGTCGCGCCCTATCTGGGGAAAATTAAGATTAAAAGTCTTTGGAAAGGGGTTCGGGGAAGAACCTTTCCTCAGAAAGGTTTTCCCCGAGTATCTGGCATATACTGCTATATGAGTATAATTCATAAGAAACTTCTCTGTTTTTATGCTTTGAGCTTTTTCTTTTCGTAGATTTTTCCTATGGCGAATGCTGTAACATCGGCAAGAACAGAGGCTATACGCATTACCAGTACGAACAGGACTATCTTGTCCGAATGTTCGTCTCCGCATACGAAGAGCATTACTCCCTCGCGGATACCGATACCGCCGGGAGCTCCGGGCGTAACAAATCCGATTATCCAAGCGAACATGAATGCACCGGTGAGCGTAAGCAGTTCAGAAAGCTCATAGCCTCCGCC
>JAAYBK010000397.1 GCA_012718885.1 Ruminococcus sp.
GATAGCTGAAGCACTGCGGCAGTCTCATGCCAAAGCAGTGACTTATGCCAACTCCCATATCCGAAAAGCCTGACATGGTAAAATAAAGGCAAAGTATGTATGCCGTTATGCCAAGCCACGCCGTCATTGCAGACATATCCGAAATATCAACACTGCGGACTGCCTTGTAAAGCATATATAGGTTGTCTGCCACTATGACCTTCTTTGAAAGGCCCTTTATGAATATCGTAAAGCCTATGCCGATCTCGTTCAGGCCATCCCTGCGGCTGTCAAGAGCCTTTGAAAATCTGCGGTAACGCAGGACGGGTCCCATTATCAGTTTCGGGAAAAACATAACGTACAGCGCAAATCTGAATATGTTCTTCTCTTCTTCTATTCTGCCGGTATAAACATCGATAAGCGTTCCCAGCATTGCAAGGGTTATGAACGATATTCCCACAGGGAAAAGCTTTTCCGGCCAGCCTATTACAGAATATGAACCGATAAAATACTTTGTGCGGAATATAAGTATGGCTGCAAGATCGAATATCATCGCTGACGCAAAGGGGGCTGCTGCCGCAGGCTTGCCCCTGTTCTGGCCGATCATCTGGCAGGCTGTGTAATTCACAACGGTATACGCCAGCATTAACCCGAGATAGCATAATCCCATAGCTCCGCAGAAAACTGTGCTAAGGACAAGAAGCGTCTTTTCACGGTGTCTGTTCGGCGTTATGTAGTAGCACAGCAGTGCAAAAGGCAGGAACCCATAGATGAATAACAAGCTGCTATATATCATCCTTTTCCTCCTTAAGCCTTCTCACCATTTCCTTCAGACCTATGCTGTCAGTCATCGTTCGCAGTACCTCTACCAGAGCCGTGGCTGACATAAGTGACGGAAGCCCCAGGCTTTTCTGCAAAGCCTTTCTCATGCTGCTGCTTTCAGCACCTCCGCTCAGTCCCAGTTCATAGAGAGTCTGCTTGGTTATGTCAGAAGAAACTGTTTCACCGGATGCGCTTATACCGGCTTTCTTAAAGGCTTCAAGGAGCACATCCTTATCGATGCCCTCAACGCCAAGCTTCCCCTCGGCGGAAGGCTTTTCCTTGCGCTTTTCCTTGCCGAATATATCCGGTATGAATACGTTCCGGACACTTCCCTCTTTTACAGCGCCTTTGATATAGCCTCGTATCCTGCGTCCGGCACTGTCGGAATCAGTGAGTATGATCACTCCTGTACGACGTGCATAGTAGCGTATCAGCTCCAGCTTTTCCTTATCCTTGAATATACCGAATCCATTTGTCACGATCACTACTCCGTCAACTACTGATGCCAGCTTTATCTTGTCATATTTTCCTTCAACTATTATAGCCTGATCTATCTTTATCATCGTATCACCGCTGGTTCTTAGTCATTAGCATTTCCGTCAGCATCTCCTCCAGGAGCACCTTCTCGTCTCCGCCTGTGGAATTGAGCTTTTCAGCTGTATCTCTCAGTATCCTCAGACAGTCGTGGAGCCTGGCTATCCCTATACGCTGACCGCTCTTGTAGATTTTTTCAATTGCAAATCCACGTTTGAAATACTCAAAGTCCTGTATCACCGCTGCACTGCTCTTGCCGGACTGCCTTGCAAGTGTAACACGGTACAGATCCAGGAAAGAATTGGTTATATTCGCAAGCACTGATCCCCTGTTCTCCTTGTCCTGCATAAGCTCATCAAGAGCTTCAAATGCAAGCCGTCTGTTGAATGCAGCAACTGCGTCGGCAAGATTGAATACACTTATACTGCTCTGCCTGTGAACAAGTCCGTCAAGCATATCCATGGTTATCTCACGGCCGTCTGCATAAGCGCAAAGCTTGTCGATCTCATTCTTTATCATCAGCGGATCCGAAAGGCAGCGCTCTGCCAGTTCACGGGCTGTATCAAGGGAGATTGCTCCTCCCCTTGCAGACACCGAGGCAGAAATGTCCTTCGCCAGCTCTGCCGGTGTTTTCAGCGGATATTCAATTACTGTGCCGGCCTTTTCGATTGCAGATACAAGCTTCTTGTTCTTGTCAGCGATAACTCTTCCCCGCACCTTGCTGTCATATTTTGTCTTGAGTTCAAAGCCTGTCACATTGAATATCAGCACTGTCTGCGGCGGCAGTTCCTTTATAGTCTCAAGTACCTGCTTGACCATATCCTCACGCTGCTCCTCACAGTTGAAATCGTTGACGAGGATACAGTTGTACTCAGACATCATCGGCATCATCTCTGACATATCACGAAGCTCTGACGGATCCAGAGTCTTTCCTTCCAGCTTGTTCAGGGCAAACTCCTCGTTATCCCCTACCGCTGCCGTTATCAGCTTCTTTGTCAGCCTTTCAACGCCGCTGACATCTGCGCCGTAAATATAGTATACATTTGAGAGCTGTCCGCTCTTTATCTGCTTTTCAGCAGTTTTTCCATCTGTCTGCGGCATTATAGCCTCCTTTTCCGGATCCTTCCGCTGTCGGATATAGTCACCGTGAAATTATTGAAACTGTTTTCTTCCTTTTTATCCAGGTATATCGCTTCACATCCCTCCGGCAGTTCGTATCCCTGCTTTGCCTTGCCGTAAATTATAAGCAGGTCTGCTGAGGGAAGCTCTTCCGGAAGTATATCAGCAGGCGCTATGACAAGCCGCTTCCCTGACGCTTCAACTGTCAGCACTCTGCCGCTGTAGCTTATTCTCCTGCCGTCATTCTCCCAAGTACAGCCTCCATCGCCCATGTTTTCAACTGAACTTTCTCCATATATGGGCGTATCGCCTGAAATGATCCATTTATCAGGTACTGCGCTGCCAAGTGAGGAGGAATATGCAGAATACTGTGACTGGACATCTCTTGTCAAAACTGTCGTATCAACAGAAGTGATATCGTTGGTTTTCAGGAACCTGCTCACGTACTCCGGCGACTTGTAATGGCCGCTGAGGTCGATCACTTCTGTCTCAC
>JAAYBK010000398.1 GCA_012718885.1 Ruminococcus sp.
TAACATTTGAGCGGCCTTCAGCAATAGCTTTTGCACACTCAGCTGTAACCTCCTGGCCGCACTGGGTTACTCCTTCGCTGACAACTCCATGGTCTCCGCACATTATAACAGCGGTTCGTTTTGAGATATCCACATCCGGAGTCCCCTGTACAGCGGCTATCTTCTGTACCATTTCTTCAAGAATACCAAAGCTGCCAAGCGGTTTTGCTATGCTGTTCCAGCGCATCTTTGCAGTATTGTATGCTGCCTTATCTGTTGGGATTATCCTGCTGATCCTGTCCATTCTTCTCTCCGTATCTGATGCATTTTCTTACGAATTTTTCTGCAATAGAAGTGTCTGAATAAAAATATATGTGAGGAAAACCGGCGTAAAGCGTGGCGCTGGTATGACAGCAATCCCACGATCTGCCATCAGACTTTTCCGCACTGAAACTGTTCCCACAGTTACTGCTGTCCCAGTAATGGAACTCATGCGCTTTTATCTTTTCTCCTCTGCTTACAAGAAGACTATCCTGAGTTGCAGTCATCGTTATATAGCCGAATCTCTTCAATCTGTCAGCGGGGAATGTTTCTCCGTCTATCACACCTGCCATTTTATATACCGCCCCGTCTTTGCACGACAACGCCCTGTGCAGATACATGAATCCTCCACATTCTGCGATCGTAGGTATACCATCTTTTATCTTATTATAAATACTATCGAGCATTGATCTGTTAGCTGATAATTCAGCAGCATAAAGCTCCGGATATCCTCCACTGAGGATGAGTCCATCCGCATCCGGTACCGTTTTTTCATTCAAAGGTGAAAAATACCGGATCCGGCATCCCATTTTTTCAAGCAGATCAATGTTTTCCTGATAGATGAAGCAAAAAGCTCTGTCCCTTGCAACAGCAATTACAGGCGCATCCGAAAAGCAATTGATCTCCAAAGGCTTAAACTCCGGCAGAGGTGTATTGCAACTGCTGAAAAGCTTATCGATATGAATGTACTGTTCAGCAAATTCTCCAAGCTTTTTAATCTTTGTCTGTATGTCCGATATCTCATCTGCGGTCACAAGTCCAAGATGACGGCTTTCTATACTCAGATCGTTTTTTGGGAAATAACCGTAATATTCCGTGCCCAGCTCCCGGCACAGTTCCTCTGCAAGCGGTATGAGCTTTTCGGGAAGGCGGTTAAAAATAAAACCGGCAATGTTGTTCGATCTGAAACTAAGGAAGCCTTTTATAACAGCTCCTATCGATTCGCTCATGCCCTTGCAGTCTATAACGATGATCACCGGAGTTTCTGTCATTTCCGATACGGAATATGCACTTCCGCATTTGCCGTCATAGAATCCCATAACTCCCTCAATTATCGAAATATCTGTTTTTTCTCCGTACTGACTGAGCAGTGCAAGAATGGTGTTTTTATCACAGAAAAAGCTGTCAAGATTATTGGATGCAACCCCTATCGCCTTTTTGTGGAACATAGGATCAATATAATCAGGCCCACATTTGAAGGCTGTAACATCCAGCCCTCTTTTTTTCAGTGCAGCAAGTATCGCACAGGTAATGGTAGTCTTACCGCAACCGCTGTGAGTACCGCTGATAATTATTCGTCTCATGAAAGTCTCCCGCTTATTATAAATACCGGATTCTGCGCTTGAAGCATTGTATGCGTGCCGAGTTTTTTCGTTCTCGTGACTGATATCTGAACGATGTCTGGTGAATCACTGTATTTGTCAAAGCAGTCTACGGCAGCCTGTAGGGTCTCAAGTGAAACGGCTGTAACAACAACTTCAGCAATAGGATTCTTTGTATACACACTGTCGAAAACTGCGCTCATCTTTCCGGCTGTACCGCCGATAAAAACCTTATCCGGTGCAGGCGCATCTGACAATATCTCAGGGCAACTCCCCTCTGCGACAATGATATTGTCACAGCCAAAGTGTCGGGCATTTTCTGCTGTTAGTTCAGCTGCTTCACGCTTTTTGTCGAAGGCAAAAACCCTACCGTCAGGACAGCGGAAAGCTGCCTCCACTGAAACAGAACCGGTTCCACAGCCTATGTCCCACACAATAGAATCCTTACATATATCCATCTTTGAAACCGCAATACACCGAACTTCGGATTTTGTCATCGGTATCTCACTTCGTTTGAATCCTGCATCATCGATCGCTGACGGCAGATAGTTTAGATATTCTTTGTTTTCTGTTATCAGCACAGTAAGTCCGCTTTCGGTGATATCCGTAAACTCACTTGCTTTTCCGATGATGATATTTTCCGTTTCATACCCGAGATCACTCCCGATATGGACATCGATATCACCCATTCCATATTCACAGAGCCGCTGGCAGATATCACGGGCAGATGATTCTCCTCCGAGAAGAAAAAAACATTTTTCGTTCATACGCACATTTACAGCTATATTTGAAGAACGGCCATGCAGAGTTACAAACTTCATATTTTCATATGATATCCCAAGCTTGCTGCAAAAATATGAAACAGATGAAACGCCCGGAACTATTACAACTTCGTGACCTTCAAGAGCAGAAAGCAGTTTTTTCGTTCCACTGAAGAATCCACAATCCCCGGACATAAGAACAGCCCCGGCTTCAAAAACACATTCATTTATTTTCCGGGCAATATAATCAGATCTATAGCTGATGAAAACCTCCTTGCAGGAATTCATAAACGGTTTCAGCATTCGCTCAGCCCCGATGAGAATATCAGCTTTTTCAATAGCTTCCATTGCTTCTGCTGTCAGCGTTTTTTCGCCTTCCATTCCTGTTCCGACTATGTAAACCTTCATTTTCTCATTTCCCTTTCGATAATCTCAATTATCTCATCAAAGCTGAATCCGGATTCAGCAGGCCGTACAAGTGTTATTAATTCTGTGCCGCAGATCATGGCTGCCTGAGCTTTTTCCGGGTAACCGCCTGTCTTCCCACTTTCCTTTGTGATAAGGATTGA
>JAAYBK010000399.1 GCA_012718885.1 Ruminococcus sp.
AGATCATCAACGACCGCAATATTCAGTTCCATTTACTTCACCTCACAGATGTAAAATAGACTATTATAGGTATTATATCACGCCTAAAAAGAAAAAACAAGGCAATAATCATGCGATTCACGAAAAAAATACTACATTCACGACAGATTGCTTGACTTTGACAATTTGAAGTGGTAGAATATTTATACAAATCAACATTATAAATCTAAAAAGAGGAGTGGTATTTATGAATGGAATGTTTTGGAAAAAATCATTAGCAGCGGCTATGGCTCTGCTGATCGTGTCGGGTGGTGTGTCGATAAAGCCTATGTCGGATATAGTCAGTCCGGTTGCTATCACGGCTGAAGCTGTTGGAGAACAAATAGTAACATACACTATTGAGCACAAAACTGAAAATGGTCGATATATTTATTATCTTGTTGGTTCTGATGGATCATCGGAAGTGTTGCTTGATGCTAAATGGGTCCGTCCTACCAATGTTACTTTAGAAATGGGCGACGATATTACTTTCGATGTTGATGCGGGTGGAAATGTTTTTACCTGCAACTATGACACTAAATCGTATGATATGTTAGGCTTTTATGACTATTTAAATACGAACGAGTATGATTTCACAATCACAAGCAAAACACGTATTATTAAGCACGTACAGATCGACGGAAAGGGATATGTCAAATTCAATAAAGCCAAAACAAGCATAGAAGCCGACGGAAATGACAAAACTATCACTGTACATTGGGATGGAGGCTCTGGCGGTAACAGATTGGGTGCACCAGGTAAATTCATTGTAACTTATGCACCTCCGGTACAGACTTACAATATCAAATATGAACTTAACGGCGGTACAAATTCGGAATCCAATCCTTCAACTTATGATGATGATAAAGAATTAACACTTGCAGATCCAACAAGAACAGGCTATACATTCGCTGGTTGGTATACCAATTCAAGTTGCACCGGTTCACCTGTAAAAAACATCCCTGTAGGTTCTTCAGGTGATAAAACATTATATGCAAAGTGGACTATCAACGAATATACGATCACTTGGAAAAACTATAACGGTACAATACTTGGAAGATCTATTGTTGAATACGGCAAAACACCGTCTTACGGTGGTAAAACACCAACAAAGCCCTCAAATGCACAGTATCGCTATACATTCAAAGGCTGGTCTCCATCACTTACAAAAGTTACAGGAGATCAGACTTATACAGCACAGTTCAGCAGCACCGTAAATGCGTTCACAGTAACTTGGAAAAACGATGATACCACGCTTGAAAAAGATACCAATGTACCTTACGGAACAACTCCTACTTATGACGGAGAGATTCCCACAAAGGAAGAAGATTCAAAGTATACTTATGAATTTTCAGGCTGGTCACCGGAAGTATCAAAAGTAACCGGTAATACAGTTTACAATGCTACTTTCACTCAAGTACCGAAATCTTACAATGTTACCTACATGGTTGACGGCGAAGTTTACGGAGAGGTCGATACCGTCCCATATGGCACTGAACTGACACCTCGTGAAATACCTGTGAAAACAGGCTATACATTCAGCGGCTGGAGCGAGATCCCCGAAACAATGCCTGATAAAGATATAGTTATAACAGGAACATTTTCAAAGGATGAACACAGTATTACAGTTCCTGATGACATTGCAAACTGCTCTATTGAATCAAACAAAACTATTGCGCGTTACGGCGATGTGGTCACTTTGACGATCAATACTGAAAGCGGATATTATGTAAAAAGAGTAAAAGCAGGAAGCGTGATCGCTAGCAGAACCGGCGAAAATACTTTCTCATTCAATATGCCTGCGGAAGATGTGACAATTCAAGTGGAGCTT
Source organism: Ruminococcus sp. (assembly GCA_012718885.1). Taxonomy (GTDB): domain Bacteria; phylum Bacillota; class Clostridia; order Oscillospirales; family Ruminococcaceae; genus Ruminococcus. Next base: position 1,850 of record JAAYBK010000399.1, read on the forward strand.
CTCAAGAAGGTTCCTGCTAAACCGGCGACCTGCACTGAGAACGGATGTATCGAACATTATGAAAGTGAAAGCAGAATGGTCTATGTCCTGATGTATGGAGAATTTTACGGAACTCTCCGCCAGGCTGTCACTATTAGCAAGACCGGGCATAGCTATGGCGAACCCGTATGGAACTGGGCAGATGATAACAGTGCGGCAAGTGCTGTATTCACCTGCACTAAGTGCGATGATAAGCAAATTGTAGATGCAGTCGTTACATCTGAAACAATTGCTCCGACTTACGAATCCAACGGCACGCTCATTTATACAGCAAAGGCAGTTTTCGACGGCCAAGAATACACCGAAACTAAGGAAATCCTTATCCCTAAAAAGGAACTTGTTGCAACTGTTGGAGACAAGAAATATGATTCGCTGAAAGCGGCTATCGATGCAGCATACGGTGATGAAGTTATTACAGTATATGCTGATGTTGATGAACCCGATGTTAATCCAGGCAACGATCAGACCTGGGGCTGCTATAATAAAAACATTATAATCGATCTGAATGGTCATACTGCTACATTCGGTACGTTTGCCACAAATTATAGTCTCACAGTAAAGAACGGTACGCTTAATTGCATGATAAATAATGTCAGCAATTATTTCGCTACACTCACGCTTGATAATGCAGTTCTGAATACTCCTGAAGCTGAAGATGAATATAGTCAGGGCATTTCATGGATGGCAGATCGCGTTGAGATCAAAAACGGAAGTACAATGGTTCTCAACGGAAATGTGTATTTCATCGGCTGGTATTCTGATCCGTTTGATTTCAATATTGATGAAACATCAAGTGTGATAATGAATAACGTATTGCTGTCAGGAAGCGATGAGGAAACAGTTTTAGCAGAGATCGGCGAGTATCTCCCTGAGGGTTATTCTTTTGGTAAACTCGAAGATGAATATTCATATAGGATATTTAATGCTGACGGAGAGGTTGTGACTGATCCTGTTACACTCAAACAGCCTGTCAGAACAGAGGTCATCATAAAATCCATTGATATCAACGGTGACATAACACCAACAACAGTTTATGCAGAGACATTCACAAGTGCAGATTTTACTGTTCCGGCAGCAGCTTATCTGGACGGCTATAATTTCAGAGGCTGGATCGTGAATAGCAGACTCTATTCAACAGCTGACGAGGTTCAGAAGAATGTTGAAAGCCTTGTCAAGGCAGGAAATAATGTTGTAGTTGCGCAGGTTTATGAAAAGAAAATTGAGACTTATAATGTAACAGTTACAAATGGTGTTCTTACCGGCACAGAATTAACAAATGATACTTTTGGTGTATCGGATATTGTTTATGTGACTGCAAATGAAGCTCCCGAAGGACAGAGATTTGACCATTGGGAAAAGGATGGCATAATTGTAAGCTATGAATCAACTTATTCTTTCCTGATGCCGTCTGAAGATATAACCATTACAGCAGTATACGCTGATGAAGAAGCACCAGTTGAGAAAAAAGGCACAGCATACATAGAAAGTGTTACAACAATAGATGAAAATAAGCTCGCATTTGTTTCTATCCTTTCTGTTCCTGAGGATTGCACTA
>JAAYBK010000400.1 GCA_012718885.1 Ruminococcus sp.
TGAAAGATCCCGGGATCTTGCCTACGGAGTAAAGTCTCTCCTCATAGTCAACTGAAAGCGGGAAGAAATCGATGCCTTCTCTTGGCTTTGCGCTTGCAGTTACATTTGCCATAACAACTGTCTCGCCGTAGCGTACCCAGCATGAACCGTTGGAGAGTCCGCAGGTCTTACCGGTCTCTACTACGAGAGGTCTTCCGGCATAGGTCGTTTCAAAAGTTCTGTAATTCTCAAACATAGTATACCTCCATTGATAGTTTTTTACATCTATCAGAGAAGAGCCTTTAGAAGTTAGAGGCAAAGGATAGCTGTTTTTATGGATATACCATCAGCATATCCCTTGCCTCTGACTTCTAATCCCTGATTCTCTAATAGACTTAAAGGCAGAAGGGCATAATGCCCCGCTGCCTTCATCATCATAAAATTACTTACGGAGACCGAGCTTCTCTACGATAGCACGATATCTGTTGATGTCCTTCTTCTTGAGATAAGCGAGAAGGTTACGTCTGTGACCAACCATCTTGAGGAGTCCTCTTCTGGAGTGGTGGTCATTCTTGTGGCTCTTGAGGTGGTTTGTAAGATCATTGATCCTTCTTGTAAGGATAGCGATCTGAACCTCAGGAGATCCTGTGTCATTTTCGTGTGTTCTGTTAGCTTCGATAACAGCGTTCTTTTCTTCTTTCAGTAACATTGAAAGCACCTCATATAAATATATTCCGCCAACTTAGAACAGGGTGAAAAACGAGGTCACGCCCATGTCCAAGTACACGGTGATAATATTATAACACAAAAACTTATGTTTGTAAAGGGCTTTTTGAGATTTTTCTGTGAGATGACTATATGTATTTTTAATATAAGCGCCCTGCCACGAAGGACAGGGCGCTTATCATCAGCTTTTTACCGTTTATTGTTTCAGTGTATCCGGTCTTTATCAACCCTTAGCATCCGGATACTCAAAACCGGTTACCTTCCAATATGTTGTATTGCCGTTTCCTGTGTACTCTGCGTACATACGCTGACGTGAATCACTACCTGCTGTAATACGTGAATGACAAACGAAATCAACTATCACTTCGTCAGATGTTACATCTGTAATGTCCATATCAGTTTTAGGATCTGAAGGTAAAGAGCATTCTCCCCAGTATATCTCGACCTGAGAGTTATCATATTTACCGTAAAGCCTGCCATCTATATCCTTGAATGTAGGATAGTCGCCCTCAAACATATCAGGAAACTGCTCGTCAATAAACTCCGGTGTCACATACGCTTCAAGATAGTTCCTGAGAGCAGCGGCGCTTTCAAACTCTGTGCATACTGCATAGGGATGGGACTCGTCGTCGCTCGGTACCTTAGCAACAGATTCATCTGTGTAGAATACTCCGTAGTTGGCGAGGCGCTCAAGATTTTTATAACCGTCATAGGTTTTTGCAAGGAATATTTTTTTCTGCTGTTCTTCTGTATAGTTCTCTGAATAATGATCGATCTTAAGACTTCCATCGCTGTCAAGTGTGAAACTGAATGAAACATCAGTGCTTCTTGCCCAGTCAGGACCTTCGTTGGCACTGAAGAGCAGATATGCATCTATAACATGTGAGTTTTCATAGGTCTGGTCGCCGTTTATGTCCCCAAGCATTTTGAAAACAGGGCATGACTTTGTGGGATCAGCCTTGAGATATACTGCACCATTGTACTCGATAACTGTTGTGTATTCATCCTCTGTGATGAAATCTCCGATCGGGTGACTGCTGAGATCATAATCATCAAAATTGTTGATGTTTATGGAATAAAGCTCAGAAAATCCCTTGTCTGTATATATATTGTGGATAGTATCCTTCAGGCTGTCAAGACTGTCATAGCCCTCCAGTCTTCTGTAGTATGCAGTAAATTCTGAATCACGCTGGATCTTGAACGAGATGTAATCATCGACTGAGTCTGTCTCGTCAACCTTTACCTGACCGCACTCCCACTCATTATAGAAGTTCAGATGGCTCTGGATAAGTTCTTCAGCTGATTCATAAGATCCGTTATTTGTTGTCGGCACCTGATCAGGATCATTGTACTCTGTTACACCATTTCTTTCTACAGTATCTATATACCAGCCGCCTGATCTTGTGTTGCGGAGTATGTGGAATACAAGGGTCTCCTCATCGCACTTCTGAGGATCAGTGTCAGACGCTATATTAGTCATGCACTTTCTGCTTGCATAGAACTCGTTGTCAGATACTTTCCTTATATCGATATTCTCATCGATCCAGTAGTCAAAATTGCCTGAGCCGCCCATCCCGTTCACATAAAGCTGTCCGTCATATGTCATATATCTTATCATTGACATCTCATACGGGATCACACTGCCTGCCGGGAACTGATCAGATGTGAATTCGCCGCCGAACATACCCTCGGGAGCGGGAACAGGTCCGTACAGAGCCTCATACTCCATCTGGAGAGAAGCCATATCCGGATATCTCTGATCGATAACCTTGTACCAGTACGATTCATCAACGCTTCCGGAAGCATCATTCTGGTCGAGCTTGAACATAAGCATATTATCCTTGTCAACATTAAGCTTTTGATTAACAATGCTGTTCTCAAATTCAGCGTATCTTTCCGTCAGATCCTTTGCCGGCCCCATAAACTTGCTTACATCTTCTTTTGTGGGCTCTGTGGTGTCAACTGTCTCGTTCTCGGATGTGGTAGTGTCACTGGGAGCGGACTTTTTAAGGCTGTTCATAAGCGCTGCGCCGCCGCCGAATCCTCCGGCTATGATAGCTATTGCTGCTGCAATACCGGCAAATCTATGCCATACCGGCCGCTTGTACTGTTCAACACCCTTTACATCTCCGTCATTTTCACTGACTATTTCTGAAACTATGTTGTATTTTCTCTCGCTCATCGCAAATATTCTGTCTTTCTCTTCGTCGGTGAGTACAGGAAACTCCTGTGAGAGTTTCTCCACAGTCTCATCGTCAACATCATCAAATAAATCGTTCTTTCTTCTCATACAAAATCCCTCCTTACAGACTAACTCCGGCTTCAAGCAGGAGCTCTCTGAGCTTGCTCCTTGCTCTGACGCTGCGCTTCTGAACTGCCGCCGCTGTCATGGAAATAGCTTTCGCTATCTCAGAAGCCGTCCTGTTGTAATAGTACTGCTGTATGATTATGGTTGAATCAGGTTCGCCAAGCTGTTTTACCTTGTCTATCAGTATGCTGTTGCGGTCAGATATCTCTGCATTCTTCTGCACATCTGTATCTGCTGCAAACTCCTTGAAGCTTTCATCATCGTCTATCGATACAGCTCTTCCGGTTGACGGAGCAAGTCTGCGGTACGCATCTATCGCCCTGCGCTTTGCTATAACTCCGATATATGACTTCAAGTCCTGATCCATATTGCTGCCTTTGTCAAGTGCCCGGTATATATCGGCAAATGCGTCACTGACACATTCCTCTATATCCTCACGAGTTCCGCAGCTTCTCAATTTATTCATCACAATTGCATATACGTAGTTACAGTATTCATCAAAAAGCGCGCGTCGGCCAAGTGCCGGCGTATCCTTCATATACGCTCTGAGCTCACTGTCTGTCATAAGCATACCTCCCTGATCATTTTTTAAGCGATCGCTTTCATTACATACTCTCGTTGATATATTTGCAATTCGGACAGTGTTTCTGAAATATTTATTATTCTACCACATTTTTTAGTGTAATTCAAGTCGCTGATTGACTTTTTATCGAACATATGTTATAATATAAGGTAAAGATCATGAAAAAGGAGCGTGAAATATGTCCGATATCAAAGAGATAATGAAGTCAGTTCTCAGCGATGAAAAGCTGCTCAGCAGCAAGGCTTTCAGAGACAAGGTGTATACGGATCAGCCTATACTGCGTCCAGCTTCACAGCTCCGCCGCCCTGAAACTCCCCGGAAGATAAAGGAGATGAAAAGCCTCGCCTTCTCACCCGAAGCCTACTGGAAAACAAGTACCTGGCTATTTTATACTCAGGGAAAATTTATGGAGAACTACACCGATGACTTTCCGCTATCAGATGAGTTTACCAGCTATTACCCTACTTACCGTGATCTTGACAGTGAACAGCTCCGGAGCTATTTCGCATGGCGTACAGCAGTCAGAAATGGTATCGTAAATGCCGCTCCTCTCCCTTTTGCGCTTATTTATATGTATGAGCTCATTAACGGTATCGGCTGGGATGAACCATCAAGAGGACTTGAGCTCCTCGACAGCTTCTGCCGCAGCTATTCGGCCTCTCAGCCTGCTATCAATAAATACTGGCGGTTGTGGACAGCAGATATGGCTGCTTACTATCAGCTACCGCCGGAAATGCTCCCGGATCACCCGGATATACAATGGGATAAGAACGTCCTCGCCCTCCAGAACTGGGAGGATCAGAGCGACGAGGAGCTGTATGCGGCGATCTCCGAAATGTCAGGCTATCAGCCGGAAAATTCAAGATTTTTCACAGAATACTCTGATATATTCATCGAGAACACTGTGGCCTGCTTCAGAAGGCTGTCCGAATTCTTCCGTGACCACAGAAAGAGATCCCTGTGCAGCCACCTGTTCGGCAATCTCACGGAAATGACTTATCATATGTTTGAATCTGCAGTGTTCTACGACAGGGAATCGCTGCGGAGCTGTGAATATTCATTCAACAGCATACACTCATTTACCTGTACCAGCGGCGTGTGGAGATGCAGGAAATACTACGGAAACCGTTCAAGAAACAAGGTCCTGGGCAATATCATAAAGGCTGTAGACTCCGCTCTGCGTGACAGATACGATTACCGCTTCAAACTGAGAACAGAGGATGTCTCCAAAAGCATCCTTACCATAATCACCAAAGAAGTCCAGAGAATATATGAACTGCACAAGCGTGCCGAAGCTCCTAAAATAGAGATTGACCTCTCCCGGCTTGAAACTATCCGCAAGGCTGCTGACATGACCCGTGACAAGCTCATCGTTGATGAGGATATCACCGAGGAGCCGCCTGCCCCGACTGAGGATCAGGCCGCACCGGATGAAGCCTCATCGGAAAACGATATCCTTGACCCGGGCGAGACAGCCTTCCTGCTGGCTCTCCTGACGGGCAGTGACTGGAAACAGGCTGCAAAGGATTCCGGCAGGATGCCGTCCATACTGGCAGATTCCATAAACGAAAAACTGTTTGAACTGTTCGGGGACACTGTTATCGATTTCTCCGATGACAGCCCTATCCTCATAGAAGACTATACCGACGAGCTGAAAGGAATGTTCCGTGTATGAATAATACAATAATACCTAAGAGACTGGCATCCGCCGTTATCAACTCCCTCAAAGGCGGAGTTGTGCCGCGAGTTGGACTGCCATATATAACAGTCGGCCGTGAGACTGAGATCGACGCCCTGCTCCACGATGTGGATATCATTTCCGAGGGCGGAGCTTCTTTCCGCTTCATCGTCGGAAAATACGGCAGCGGCAAAAGCTTCCTGCTCCAGACCATACGCTCTCACGTTATGGACAGGAATTTCGTCGTGGTGGACGCTGACCTGTCACCGGAAAGACGCCTTCAGGGCACTAAGGGACAGGGGCTTGCCACATATAAGGAGCTTATACGAAATATGTCCACAAAGACCCGTCCGGACGGCGGCGCACTCACTCTAATTCTCGACAGGTGGATAAGCAATATCCAGTCGGAAACTGCCGCAGAGACCGGGCTCAGCGATGATTCTCCGGAGTTTGCAAAGGCTGTGGAAAAGAAGATATTTGAAGTCATCGGCGCTCTCAATGAAATGGTGCACGGTTTCGATTTTGCAAAACTCCTCACTATATACTACCGCTCATATGCCGAGGGAAATGACGAGAACAAGGCAAAGGTTGTAAAATGGTTCAGAGGAGAATATGTCAACAAAACAGAGGCTAAGTCTGAGCTCGGCGTGAATATTATCATATCCGATGACGACTGGTACGAGTACATCAAGCTCTTTGCCATGTTCCTCAAAAAGGCAGGTTACAGCGGACTGCTTGTGCTGGTCGACGAGCTGGTGAATATATATAAGATACCAAACAGCATCACAAGGCAGTACAACTACGAAAAGATACTCACCATGTACAACGATACCCTTCAGGGCAAGGCTAAGTACCTTGGCATCATAATGGGCGGAACTCCTCAGTGCATCGAGGATACACGCCGGGGCGTATACAGCTATGAAGCACTCCGCTCCCGTCTTGCAGATGGCAGATTCGGCCGTGAGGGCATAAGGGATATGCTGGCTCCGGTCATAAAGCTCACTCCCCTCACCTATGAGGAAATGCTGGTGCTTACAGAAAAGCTGTCCGATATACACTCTCAGCTCTTCGGCTACGCTCAGAGGATAACTCAGGAGGACATGATAGCCTTCATCACTCAGGAATACTCCCGCATAGGCGCTGATTCCCACATAACGCCCCGTGAGGTGATACGTGATTTTATCGAGCTGCTGGATATCGTTTATCAGAACCCGGCTATCGATATTTCCGGCTTCATAAGCTCAGGCAATGCTCTTGGCAGCTCCCCTGCTGATACGGAGCAGACTGATGATGAGTTTGCAGAATTCGAGATCTGACAAGGAGGAGTTATGGATATATTCGACAGATACGCTCCCTTTGTACAGGATTTCATCTATCGGAACAATTGGGAATCTCTGAGAGCGATACAGGCTGCTGCCGGCGACGCTATATTCAATACCGACGAGAACGTACTGCTCTCAGCCTCAACTGCCTCAGGCAAGACCGAGGCAGCCTTCTTTCCCATACTCACCCTCTTTTCCGAGGATATGCCCCGCTCTGTGGGCGCAATTTACATCGGGCCGCTGAAAGCGCTCATCAACGATCAGTTCACAAGACTGAACGATCTCTGCGAAGAGGCTGATATACCGGTCTGGCACTGGCATGGCGATGTGGCTCAGTCTCACAAGAACAAGCTGCTGAAACATCCCTCAGGCATTTTGCAGATAACTCCGGAATCCCTCGAAGCCATGCTGATACGCAAGCACTCCGCCATATCAAAGCTTTTCGGCGATCTGCGCTTCATCGTCATCGATGAGGTACACTCCCTCATGCGCGGCGACAGAGGCGGCCAGACGCTCTGTCTGATCGAAAGACTGTCTGCCCTCGCTGGAGTAAATCCTCGCAGGGTCGGCCTTTCCGCTACCATTGGCGATCTCGAAGCCACCGGCGAATTTCTCGCCGCAGGTACTGGACGGGGCACGGTAATCCCCCGTATCGAATCAAAAGGCAGCAAATGGCGGCTCTCCATGGAGCATTTTTATATCAGCCAGAATGAGCCCGAGGATAAGGCTGACGACGCTGATGCACTTCCTGTTCTTGATGAAAAGACGGATACCGCTCCGGAACACGCAGATGCAGGAATGGGCTATATCTTCGAGCATACCCGGGGCAAAAAATGCCTTGTATTCGTCAATTCCCGTGAGGAGTGCGAGGCGATCACGACTACTCTCCGCTCCTATTGTGAAGCTAAGCACGAGCCTGACCGCTTCCTGATCCACCACGGCAATCTCTCCGCCGCATACCGTGAAACGGCAGAGGCCGCAATGAAAGACGAAGATGTGTTTATGACCACCTGTACCACCGCTACCCTTGAGCTGGGTATCGATATCGGCAGGCTGGAGCGTGCCTTCCAGATAGATGCTCCATTCACAGTCTCCTCATTCCTGCAAAGAATGGGACGCACAGGCCGCCGTGACCTGCCACCGGAGATGTGGTTCGTTATCCGTGAGGATATGCCCGAACCGAGAAGTATGCTGCCGGAGACTGTTCCGTGGAAGCTGATACAGGGCATAGCTCTCATACAGGTCTACCTCGAGGAGCGCTGGGTGGAGCCGCCTAAGCTGGACAGGCTGCCATTCAGTCTCCTGTACCACCAGACTATGAGCACTCTTGCTTCCTGCGGTGAGCTTACTCCTGCTCAGCTCGCTTCAAAGGTGCTGACGCTGAAATACTTCCACCGCATATCACAAGAGGACTACAGAATATTGCTGCGGCATCTTTTGGAAACAGAGCACATACAGCGTACTGAGGAAGGCGGACTGATAGTCGGTCTTGCCGGTGAACGTATCATCAATTCATTCCGATTCTACGCAGTTTTCCAGGAAAACGAGGAGTACACTGTCCGCTGGGATTCACAGGAGCTGGGAACTATCGTCATGCCTCCGCCGGTGGGCGAAAAAATTGCTATCGCCGGTCATGTATGGATAGTGGAGGAGGTCGACCACAAGCGCCGCCTTGTCTACTGCTCACAGATCAAGGGCAAAGTCCCGGCATATTTCGGTGACTGCCCCGGCGATATAAATACAAAGATCCTGCTGAGGATGAAGCAGGTGCTCAGTGAGGAAAAAAGCTATCCGTACCTGATGAAGAATGCCGTTGCAAGACTTGCAAGAGCACGCTCATCCGCTACCAGTTCAGGTATAACCTCACAGCCGCTGATATGCCTCGGCGGAAGTATGTGGTGCCTGTTCCCATGGCTGGGGACCTACGCATTCTTTGCGCTGGAAAGATTCCTCAAGCTGCGCTGCGGTGACAGACTGGGACTGCGCGGCATGGACTCATCAAGGCCTTACTACATTCAGTTCACGATGAAGGTCTCTCCTGAGGAATTCTTCAATATCCTTTCCGAGGAAGCGGAAGTCCCTTTCGATCCGCTGGAGCTCGTCTATCCCGGAGAGGTGCCTGTATTTGAAAAATACGACGAATACCTGCCGGAGCAGCTTGTGAAAAAGGGCTTTGCCTACGGAATACTCGGTATAGATGAGATGAAAGAGCGAATAAGGCAGTGGAAAACGCTATTGTGATAAAATGATGTTCAAAGCCGGAAAGTTCTGTTAACCCTATGATACTTTGTTGACTTTTACTATGTCAGAATGTTATAATGAATTATAATTATATTAATGGAGTGATTTTTTATATGAAAACTATCGTAATAATCGGCGCTATGCCATCTGAGCTCGTTGATATCAGAAAGACTCTCGGAGATGCTGAGATAAAGCACTTCTCAGGCTTCGATTTCTATGTCAACCAGTATAAGGGAAATACTCTCGTAAACGCCTGCTGCGGTATCGCTAAGGTAAATGCCGCTGTCTGCACACAGGCTGCTATCGATAACTTCCACCCTGATTTTATTATCAATGCCGGGATCGCTGGCGGCATGGATAATGCTGTAAAGGTGTGTGATATCGTTATATCTACAGAGGTGCTCCCTCACGATCTCGATCTGCATTTCCTGAAGGACTATCCGCCTTACTGCGGTATCTTCAAGGCTGACGAGAAGCTCATCGGCACTGCTGAGAAAGTTTGCGATGAATTCAGTGTAAAATCATTCCGGGGCAGGATCGTGTCCGGTGAAGCTTTCATATCAAGCAACGAGGTAAAGAATGAGATAAAAACACGCCTCGATCCCTATGCTGTTGATATGGAAAGTGCTGCTGTCGGTCACTCCTGCTTCCTTAACGAAATGCCGTTCGTCAGCGTAAGATGTATCTCTGACAACGCCGACGACGAAGGAGCTATGTCCTTCGATGAATTTGAAAA
>JAAYBK010000401.1 GCA_012718885.1 Ruminococcus sp.
ATATAGAGATTCCAGTCACTGAGGGCAGCCATCATATGTCCAAAGAAGATATACAATCTCTTATCTCAGAAATACAGATAGACTATGTTGAAACGCTTCGTGAGCTCAATGATACAGACAAGCTTTCAGAACTTACTTACGAACAGATCATGCTCGCTCCTCTGCCTGAGATACATAACGTCACCTTAAACGATAAAGTAGTTTTTAGTACGATGAAGGATTACTACCCCGCTTCCAACTATCTTGAAGGCGATGACACCGGTTATTGCTACACATTCCAAATCACACGTGCAAGCGATCCGGACAGTATTTTCACACATCAGAGCTTCTTTGAGGAAATGGGCTGGGAATACTCAAATGACGGCAACGATATTTCTTTCACAAAAGGTGATACGAGCCTTGTATATCATATAAAACGTTCCATTACTACAGACTATAACGGAAATCTTAAATACGAATTTGAGGCTGTGCCTGAACTGAACGGCGAAACGTGTTACTACATAGAAAATTGCCGTACAAGTAACAATACTTGGAATGGGAAGGATTTTGATTTTCAGTTCACTCTTAATGAAAAAGCTTTCAGAGAAATTTTCGGTGTAGAATTTGAATTCGACCAGATCAATGGTACCGGAAAAATTATAAAATGCGGTAAATAAAGCAAAAAGCCTGAGTTTTCACTCAGGCTTTTGTTATTACCATACCTTATAGTCGGGGGCGCCGATCTTATATGAAGTTCCAGGAACGAAAAGATCAGTTGGCTTTATCTCCTTGCCCTGTTCCTTCATCTGGTCAGTAACCTTCTTCATCTCTCTGAAAGCAACACTGTTTGTAACGATACGAGTTACATCCTCCTTGTCAGGTCTTGTACCAAGGTATTCAAGAACAGCCTGCTGAAGGTAGAAATAGGTTCTCAGCTGTGTCTTCTTGAACTCGATCTGTGACTGGTCATCGCCTTCACCTTCGAGAAGGAAGAGGCTGTCGCCCTCACGGTAGCCAAGAGTAAGCTTCGCCATGATCTCAGGAATGAATATCCTAATTTCTGAAGCAAGTGCCTGGTCGCCTAACATCTCGTTAAGCTTGTCTATCATTGCAAGATAGTCGTCACGGTTTCTAATATTCACCATCATTTTTATAGTTTCATTTGCAGCATTGATAACTGTCTCCTTATCGAAAGGACACTCATCATCTGCACGGTTTACAAAAATCGCATACTGCTTTTCACAGAGGAAAGTTTCTGATGCATCCCAGCTCTCAACATAAGGCTTGAGAAGCTCAGTGAGCTGTGAGCAGACTGAACCGTTTACACGCACCTCAGCCATCTGCTTATCTTTGAACTTAGCAAGATATATCCTTACCCAGTAGTATTTCTTAGATCCAAGATACTTCGGGAGCTCGCCCATAAGATAATTCATTATCATTACAGGCTGCTTTTCCTTGACACCTATCCTGACTACAGACTGGCAGTACATATCAAAATCGTAGTGCTGTCTGAGGAAATCGACAGAGATGTGCTGAGGATTTGTCTTTGTTATAGACTGATTGAGAGGATGCCAAACGCCTCCGAAGAATATCTCCGCTGCCATCTGTGCAGCTTCTTCATAACTCTTACCCTGTGTATCAACAGGATCAATAAGCGGCTCATCAAAGAGATCGTTCTTGATTATGTATACAACCTGAAAAAGCAATACATCATCCTTGACTTCGGTTCTTACTACCTGAACATCAATGGTGAAGCCCTTTGGCATGATAATACACTCATCGTAAAGAGTACCGTTGAGTTTTTCATTGAGCTTATCAAGGATAAGAAGCTTCATTTCATGCTTCTTCTCATTCTCCGCATCCTGAGCAATTTCTTCTTCTGTCTTTACTTCCTCAACGTCGTCTGTCTGCTTATTTTTCTTCTTAAAAAATGCCACTGTGATCATTCTCCTTAAAATAAATTTGTATCATTCTTAATATGTGAAGCGGACTGCCGCCCAGCCTTCTTTTATATTCGCTTCCGGATTTTTAAATCCGACAGATTCAAGAGCGGATATCACTTCATCCATTCTCTCTTCGATTATGCCTGAAACGATAAGAGTGCCGCCATTTCTTATATACCTTACAAAATGCTCCTTCATTGCGATAAGAACATCTGCAACGATGTTAGCGGTTATAATATCATATTTATCCTCGATTTCTGATGCAAGTTTTTCATCTGTGAGGATATTGCCGAAGTATGTCTTGTACACATCCGGTGAAATATGGTTCTTTACTGCATTTTCAAGGGCGGTTTCTGCCGCATTCTGTTCAATATCAACTGCCACAGCATTGCCAGCGCCGAGAAGAAGTGCACCTATCGACAGGATGCCGCTTCCGCAGCCCATATCAAGCAGCTTGTCGCCATTGCTGAGACTCTTTTCCAGAAGTTCAAGGCATAATCTTGTCGTGTGATGCTGTCCTGTACCAAAGCTTGAAGCAGGGTCGATCTCAAGTATGATACGCTGTCCATC
>JAAYBK010000402.1 GCA_012718885.1 Ruminococcus sp.
TAGAGCGCCACCTTGCCAAGGTGGAGGTAGCGAGTTCGAGCCTCGTAATCCGCTCCAAAGACGGCGCTATAGCCAAGTGGTAAGGCGTGGGTCTGCAACACCCTGATCCCCAGTTCAAATCTGGGTGGCGCCTCCAGAAAAAAGTCACGCAAATGCGTGGCTTTTTCTACTATTATAACGAGTTATAAGGTTTTAATATGGCATATATAAATTCAAAATATCTATTGACATTATTGATATTTTGTGTTATTATTAATACAGAAAGAAAATTAATCTTTCATTAATATTTGACAAAGGGCATCTGCAATAGTGGGTGCTTTTTATTTTACCTTTCTTTCAGAACAAGGACTGTTTTTTATTGACAACGTCACAGTGTTATGATATAATTTACTATATTATTTTCAATGATATACGGAAGGAAGGGTGAACTATGAAAATTGCAGTATTCTCAGATATTCACGGTAACTTTAAAGCCTTGAACAAAGTGCTTGAACAGATCAACGCTGAACAACCAGAAAATATCGTATTTTTAGGGGATATTTTCCAGCGTGGGAACGAGGAGTTTGAATGTCTGGATCTATTAATGAAGAGCGATATTATCTGTATAAAAGGAAACTGCGAGTTATATGCCGAACACGGTGTTGATATTGATCCTGATGTCGAGCACCTAAGGGGTTATTACAATGAAGTAAGAAAAAAGCTTACTGACGAACAAATGCAGTTCATCAGACAGATGCCTCTGTTTTATGAAAAAGATTATCATGGACATAAGCTTCGCTTTTCTCATTTCCTGTTTTTAGATATGAATGAAGCATATCCATTTTTGCCGCTGTCAAGTCTGAAAAACGGCGTTTTTGATAACGCTTGCCAAAGTACAGATGTAACGAAATATGATCTTGCTGTAATTGGCCATTCTCATCAGAATTTCGTGAACGGAAAAGTTGTTTCTGTTTCAGCTTCCGGTTTAGAAGGAGCTTCTTATCTTCTTATCGAAGTAAACGAGGATTCTGTCAGCTTTAAGTATATCGATATCTTGTGACCGTTTGAAGAAACGGATATATAATTGATCCCCGAAGTGATATTAGTCACTTCGGGGATTTTTAATACCAGTTATGTTTCTGCTTTCCAGAACATTCCTTTGTGAAAATTTTCGTTGCCAAGTGGAGTTGCAGTCAGTTTAAATATTACACAACCATCCGGACAGACAATAGTTTTGCTGTATTTGCTGTCGCCGCCAAGATTTTCAAGGTCTCCGCCACTCCTGACAGCCTCCATAAGAGGATAAAGCATCATCATAGTCTTGGAGCATATTCCACAGCCCTGCTCGTTTACAGGGCAGCCGTATGTGCAGGTATACTTATCACCGATTTCCTCGCCGTTACGACAATAATTCTCGGTTTTTTCACCACGCAGGAATCCTGTCACTTCAACCGTGAACTCATATTCCTCTTCATACCACTTTTTCATATAAGCTTCCTCTCATCGCAGTATTCGCACTCAAGCAGTGTCTGATCTCCGCTTGAACGGAAACTCTTTGGAAGGTAATGCTCGTGATTTGTTATACATTTTGGATTGTCACAGCAGACACCGGAATACACCTTTCCTTTGAGTGTTTCGGATGATTTCTTCTCGTTCAGTATCGTAAGGATAAGTGCCATTCGTACAAATACACCATACTTAGCCTGAGTAAAATACTTTGCTCTCGGATCATCGTCTACCTCAACAGTTATCTCATCGACACGGGGCAGGGGATGCATTACGATCATATCCTGCTCAGCAAGCTGCATTTTCTTACGGTCCAGCACATATGTATTCTTTTGTGCCAGATATGCTTCAACGCTTGCGAATCTTTCCTGCTGGATACGTGTCATATACAGCACATCGAGCTTTCCGATAGCCTCCTCAAGTGTATCAACCTCTTCATAGGAGCTTCCGTTTGCCTTGATGATGTCTTTAATGTATGCCGGCATTCTCAGCTCAGGCGTTGAAATGAATATGAATTTATTATCCTGGAACATACTGAGTGCCTTACAAAGGGAATGA
>JAAYBK010000403.1 GCA_012718885.1 Ruminococcus sp.
AACCGGAGGAGAATGGCAGACTCTCAGAGACAGTCTCGGAAACGGATGGCATATAAAAGCTACAAGATACTGCAATGCAATGGGTATCACCTGGTACGAGATAGTGGATTCTGATGACGGTGACTACTACGGCTGGATAGACGGAGAATTTATAGACTTTGACTAATGAAAAATGATTAATATGAAGCAAATTGGAATTGTAATTTTACTTATTACATTTATAACCTTATTTTCGTCATGCGGCAAAGTTTCCGAAAATAGCAGTGCGGTCTTGCCTTCTGAAATTATCGAAACTACGGGAACCGCTCCCACACAGACTTCCTTATCTGTTACTACTGCTACCACAACGTCAGGCAACTCTACTACTGTAACATCAACTACGATAAGCAACAGTCAGAAAGCTGCAATACAGACGACGAATGTTACGGTAAGCAACGCCGCTCCGGAAGTTACTATCGCTCTGGAAGAACCAACCGTATATCAGACCATTCCAGTTGCTCAACCAACTGAAGAAACGACAGAGGTTCAGAATGATCGAATCGCAGGATTTTTCGCTTTCTCTGATTACACTTCATGGGCACAGTATACAGGTTATCAAAATGGCTCACTTGTAGCTGACGGAGTATCCGGGATAAATCAAGACTATTTCCATACTCTTCCGGATGCGGACGAATATAATTCTGGATGTATAGTTATCGGCGACAGCAGATGCTGTCAGCTTGGTATCTATCAACAAAGGGCTGGGCTGCACGATCATGCAACATTTGCCGTATGGGGAGGACATTATGTTTCCGGCTACGGCGGAATAATGACAGATGAGCATTTCCATGAGGTCGAGCGATGCTTTCAGTCGCAGATAAATAGCTGCCAAAAAAGTTCGATATACTTTTTTGCAACTGTAAACGACTACGATTGCTGGAACAATAATAATTCATCGTATATCAGTTCGGCGGTATCGACCGCCGAGAGGCTCGCTTCAATGTCGTATGAAATGAACGGCGTCGTTTATCGGCCGGAGATTTTCGTTATCGGCTTTGACGGCTGTTGGCTGACCGGTGATCTGTTTGGTACGCCGCAGGACGTTTTTAACCGCTATGTTCAGGACTATAACGACAAGCTCAGAAATGCCTGTTCAGCAACTCCTTACTTGAAAGGCAGATTTACAACAGTAATGGAAATAGTCAGCGGTAAAGCTGGATTTATCGATGATGGCCTTCATTATTCTGATGACACATTAGAAGCAATACGAGCTTACATATCTAATCGATAGTAACGGACGTTCTTATATTTGAACGTCTCGACGGAAATAAAAGTTGCATAATTACGGTGAAAAAAATAATATGGCAAAGAAAAGCGCTGAAAAAGTCCTCCAATCAGATTTGTATATCTGATTTGCTGCAACGCACATTTTCGGCTTTTTGCCAATACCTTTTTGCAAAAATTTGCATTATATTCATAAAAATAGTCACAGGTTCATCATTGATTCCTGTGACTATTTTGTTTTTCCTTAATCCCATCCGTCATATTTCCTATTACCCCACTTAATATTCTGACGTTTTCCAGGCTTTTTTCCTTTCAGCAGGAAATATTGCAGTATTATCTCCAACACCTGCATATGCGCTTTTTTCATACCTCAGCCTTATAAGTATTCAGCTTCATTCGGCCACAAGAAAGAATTCGGTGAGTTCCTTTTCAGCCTTTTCGAGCTGCTCCTGCAGTCTGATGACTTCCTGCTGTTTATTGATGTACTTTTCGCTGATCCTCTTCTGCTCAGCCAAAGAGCACATACCATAACCAAATGAGATTTTCAATCTGTATAAGCAAAAAGGCTGCCGGAAAGCTTTCCCGACAGCCTTTGTTTTATACCGTTTTTATTCGTTTTCTTTTTCAAAATTTAGTTTTTGCCTGATTATTCTCCCACACACTCTGACGATTTCGTCAAAGGGACTTTGCGGACAAGGTGAGGCTTCGCAAAAAGCGAAGCCTTTTCTTGTTTGTTATATCAATCATCAAGATGTTCGTTGCCCTTTTCTGTACCCTCAGGTTCACCG
>JAAYBK010000404.1 GCA_012718885.1 Ruminococcus sp.
TAAAGTACAAGCTCAATGTCAGCGCAACCTATGTCCCTCATGACAAATTTGCCAAGGATGTTGTAATATCCCAGGATATTGCTCCCGGAACAGAGGTCTATGCCGGATCTAAGATTGGACTCACAGTCTCACAGGGCAAGGACACTGAACAGGTCACCACTGCTCCGGCAGAAGACGGTTCAAAGAAATACGGCTATGTCAATACCGCTGAGACAGACCTGAACGTAAGAAAGGGTCCCTCAACAGACAGCGACAGGATCGGTTCCCTGGCAAAGGGCACGAAAATGGAGATCGTAGGCTCAGAAGGAAACTGGTACAAGATCGTATATGAAAACGGATACGGTTATGTCTCCAAGGATTACGTAAAGCTCATAGATTAAAAAACAAGGGTGTGATAAATAAGTTTTATCACACCCTTTATTTTATTTCCAGAAAGCAAAGAAATGCTCTACGTCATAGGCGATCTCCGGATGCTCCCAGTGTCCGTCTGTGAAACGGAGCATCTGGTTTATGTCCTGTACTCCTGCAACAAGCAGTGTCCACAACAGAGAAAAACACATGAACATACGGATAAGCTTTTTCACAGTATTGTTCTCCGTTTTTGAATAAAGCCAGAATACGATCGCAAGCGCTCCGAAAAGAGACTGCCATGCGAAATCGGCCATATACCTTACCGCATAGCCGCTCTCCCAGACAGAGGCGATTATTATGAAAGGAATCACCACACAGGGGAGCCCCACCAATGCGGCTGTTCTGAGCCGTGTTTTCCTATCAGGAAGCTTCTTCAGTGCTCTTCCGGAAAGGAAGTAAGCAAACATGGGCAATGCCAGGAAAAACAATCCGGAGGTATTCATCGTTGAATCATAGTCCTCATAGAAGAAGCCTCCCACATCCATAAACTGGAACCTGGTGGATATTATTGGATATACCGGCGTGAACACAGGCGTATTGAAGAGATAATTGTACAGCGCAGTCATTGAAAGCTGCCAGTGGAACTGTGTTCTGGTGAAGTCATTTATGGTTAGGGAATACTGTATACCGAACTCAAAGGGCGAGCCGAAGCGGTCATAGTTATACCACATCTGCACTGCTCCAAGCACAGCCATAGGTGCCAATGCACAGACAAGATGACGTATCCGCCTGCCCTTCAGCCTGCCGGAAGCGGCTATCATAAAGCTGGCTGCACAGATACAGTAAAGTACAAGAGTCGGTCTGGATAATGCAGCAATTCCGAACAGCAGTGAAGCCGCAGCCGTTCTAACAGGAGATATCCTGCCCTTGCCTATAACTCCGGAGGAAATAATGAAATAGAATGCCCAGGTCAGGAAGGCAAATCCGGCAGCAATGGCTGCCTCATAAAAAAGCGGCCTGCCGACACTGAACCAAATGCCGCTGACAGTATGAACGATAACAAGTCCTATTATCGCCAGCCCGGACGGTGTGTCCGGAAAAAATCGTGAAATGAAGCTCATGTACGCAAAGGTGAGTCCTATAATTCCTATTAGTGCAAACAGCAGGACTGCCGCTTCATGCGGCAGGAAATAACCTGTCAGCATATGATACGGCATAAACACAAGGATCACAGGTGCTATGCCGTAATAGGAGTAATAATGGCCCTTATAGTAAACGTGATCCCATTTTATATCCAGCTCCTCATCCTCACGCAGCCGGCGGTCATAGGGATCGTCAAAGGCTTTCAGTTCCTCAGACGGTTCCTCAAGCAGCCTT
Organism: Ruminococcus sp.; assembly: GCA_012718885.1. Taxonomy (GTDB): domain Bacteria; phylum Bacillota; class Clostridia; order Oscillospirales; family Ruminococcaceae; genus Ruminococcus. Next base: position 1,729 of record JAAYBK010000404.1, read on the forward strand.
GTACTGCCATGCTCAAAGGCCTCCACCAGTTCCTGGGACATCTGGTCGCCCTCTGTCTGTTTCATAATGCTGCCCCAGCTCCGTTCGCCCAGCTTATGGTCTGTGACCAGAACTGCCGTAACACAGGCAGTCAGCGTAATACAGGCCGCTGATATGATACAGAGCTTTTTCTGCCGTACATAGCCCTGTTGAAGCTTTTTTCCGGCCATGACTGAACGTATGAAGCAGCAAAGCAGAACTATCAGCAGGAACCTTAGCCATGATATCTCCATCGGAGGCTGAGCATTAAGGGCTATGCTACGCAGATATACCTCTCCGCCACCTATAGGAGCTATCCTTATCCTGAGATCGCTGACCTTGCCGGAGAGCTGAAGACTTGAATAACAGGAGCCCTCCCTGCCCTCAACTATCATTGCGTCTGCCACATCTACTCTGAACGCCGAGGTCTGCGTCTCATCCATAGCGTCAATGTACATCATTGCGCCATTAGTTTCTTCGCTGAATCCTATATCCGCATATACGGTGCCGACCTCACAGTTAACACCCTCAAGGGTAAACTCTATGCCGTTTTCGCCGCTTATCAGTATATCATCCTGCTCCGGACGGTATTTCACTCCTCTTGCCGCCGAGAATTTATCTGCGCTGAACCTCATCTCCGCAAAATTGCCCGTCCATAGCCGATACACAGGGAGATTGAACAATGTGACCTCCAGCACGGCAGCTATGAGCATGACCTTGACAGCAAATGCCGCAAGCCGGATCTTTCTGCGCTTGTCCAGCTCACACATGGCAAAGGACGCTGCGCTGACAAATCCTGCAAGAGCAAATGCGCCGTGATAGGGAGAGGAGCTGAAAGCCCCGGCAATATCGGCTATCCCGGCACCAACCGGCAGCAGAGCCGCTGCACGTAAGATCTTCCCCATTGCAGGCCTTTTCTCAGCCAGGAGCATCTCTCGCCGGAACAACCAGCCTACAGCTATGGCAGCAAAAAAAACTGATATAAAAAGAACAGTGTTCATCAAATTCCTCCAGAAACGATATATCTTATTTTATTACATTGTTCCGTTTTTGTCAATGTCCCGCTTATATGTTAAACTTGACACGATATCCTGTATCTGCTAAAATTATAGGAGCATATACCAGAAAGGAAGGATAAAATGAGGATAAAACATACACTATTTTTCGCAGCAGCTGCACTACTCGCCATAACCTCTGTATCCTGCGGCAGCAGCGGATCTTCATCCGAAGCAGAAAAGACCTCTGCTGCTGAAACAACCGCTGAGGCAACTGAAACTGCGGAAGATACTACAGAGTCCGAATCTCAGCCTGCATCATCCGATGATACTGAAATAGACATAAACGACTACATCACCGCCAGAGAGCTCACTCCGGCTATGTGGAAGGCCACAGCCCCTGCCACAGGAAATCAGCTATTCCTAATGGGCACTATCCATGTTGCTCCGGAGGGAGAGCTGGAATTTCCGGATTATGTAAATGAGGCATACAAAAACTGTGAAGGGGTGGCTGTTGAATATAACGCAAAGAAGCTCACAAGCGATATGTCAGTTATGCAGGAGCTGCTGACCGCACTCGTATATACAGACGGAACAACGGTCAAGGATCATCTCTCCCCGGAGGCCTACGAGGCAGGCGTGAATGCATTCAAGGAGCTTGGATTGTACAATTCCATGCTGGATTACTACAATGCCGGCTTCTGGACATCCGAGGTAAGCTCAGCCTCTATCCTTGATATGAAAAATCTCTCCTCAGAGGGGGTCGACTGGCAATTCATCGAAAAGGCCGAAAAAGACGGGAAGGAGATCGTGGACATCGAGACCTTGCAAACTCAGGCAGATGCTATGATGGCATACACTGACGATTATGCCAGCTACTCAATATGCTCCAGCGCAGAGACCAGCCGGGAAGAGCTGGCCGAGCAGCTTGGGGAGATGTATGACTGCTGGGCATCAGGTGATATCGATGAGTTCATTGATCTGGAAGACCCCGGCGATGACCTCCCGGAAGAGCTTCTTGACGATCACGCCGAGTATATGAGGATCATGCTTTTCGACCGCAATAAGGGAATGGCTGACGCTGCCGAATCCTACCTGAAGGACGGAAAGAACTATCTCTTCATGGTAGGCTCTCTGCATTTCGCCGGCGATAAGGGCGTTGACGATCTGCTTGCCGAAAGAGGCTACACTGTCGAGCGTATAGACTAAATATAAAAAAGCCTGTAAGCAATGCTTACAGGCTCATTTTTATTTATAATTGCCGTCGAATATCTCTATGACCGCCAACGAGATCGCCATACCATTAGTGAGCTCCATGTCACCGTCTTTAATTGACACAACGTCAAAATTCTTTCTGTCGCTGTGGAGCTTGAAGATGATCTCGAAATCATTTCCGTCGCTCTTCTTTTCGCCGGTATATTTTACCATGCGCTTGCCGTCTTCCTTGTACTGCGTCCACTCTGAATCATCGCAAAGATCATCCAGCACCTCTCCCCACTTCTTATTGCTGTATCCGGGAGCGTCTATGGAACCGTTCTTTACTCTTCTGATATCCGAGCTGTAACCTATGATAGCAGGAATGATTATCAGAGCAAGTATTATGAACGGTATCAATGCCAGTACGATTATCAGGCCTTTATGAGTCTTCTTGTAAGGCTGGGGCTCATACTGCATCGGCTGTACCGGGAATGGCTGAGGCTGAGGCTGATACTGAGGCTGTGCATTAGCTGCATTATTTCCAGTCGTTATCCTCTCAGCACCCAGATTTGCTCCGCAATGGTTGCAGAATCTGATATTTTCATTGACTTCCTTACCGCAATATCTGCATATCATATCGATCACTCCTTTAAGGTGTTTTCAAAAATATCCTTTATTATCACATACATCATAAGTCCGTCGGTACCGTCATCAGCATTGTAAGTCTCACCGCCCTTGGTGATCTCCTCAACTTCGCTGTTCTTGTTATCCTTAACACGGAATATGATCTCAAGCCTTTCGCCGCTTCCCTTGATCTTTCCGGTATACTTGACGTATCTTCTGCCGCCGCTCTTGTAAGCCTTCCACTTTTCGTCCCTGCATACTTTTTTCAGCGCATCTCCCCATGTCTTATTCGGATATGCCATCGGATGACTGTTCTTTATCTTATTGACATCAGAAGTAAAGTGTGCTACCAAGGCGATTATAAGGCCGATAACCACTATGACTGCAAGAACGACAGTCACAGGATTAGTCCTCTTAGGCGAGGTATTCATCGAGATTGGCCCATTGTACTGCTGAGGCTGAGGCATATTGTCATATCCCGGCTGCTGAGACGAGCCGTAGCCCTGCTGCCCGTAGCCCTGAGACTGTCCATATCCCTGAGGCTGACCGTAGTTCTGTGATGTGCCGTAGCCCTGAGGCTGTGATGCGTTATAGCCCTGCGAGCCGGACGTACCGTAGCCCTGGGACTGACGTGAACCATAAGCCTGCTGATCGTCTACCGATACCGGAACATCTTCCACCGGCATTTTCAGCGGATGAACTCCGTCGGAAATATCAGATCCGCAGTGATTACAGAACTTCACCCCGTCCTTAACGTATCTTCCACAATATCTGCATATCATAGCTAACCCTCCTATATCATATGATGTAAATATTATACAATACTTGTCAGATCAAGTCAATATATATTTCACTGTTCAGAAGAATTCTTTCTGAATTCCATAAACTCCTCATATGTACCCTGCCTGTCGATGCAGCCCTCGGGAGTTATTTCAATAATGCGGTTCGCGGTTGTCTGAAGGATCTCATGGTCGTGAGAAGCGAGGAGCACAACGCCCTTGAAGTTTATAAGGCTGTTATTTACAGCGGTGATGCTCTCAAGGTCAAGGTGGTTGGTCGGACGGTCAAGAAGGAGTACATTTGAACCGAAAAGCATCATGCGGGAGAACATACATCTCACCTTTTCTCCTCCTGAAAGCACGTTTACCGGCTTGTATACATCATCACCGGAGAAGAGCATACGTCCCAGAAAGCCACGGAGATAGGTCTCTGTCTCATCCTTTACGGAATACTGCCTTATCCAGTCAAGTATGGAAAGCTCGCAGCCGTTGAAATACTCGCTGTTATCCACCGGCATATATGATGTTGTAACGGATACGCCCCACTTGAATGAGCCCTCATCCGGCTCCTCCTCTTCCATGAGTATCTTGAAGAGCATAGTGATAGCCTGTTCGCTCTCACCTATGAACGCTACCTTGTCATTTCGTCCGAGGGTGAAGCTGACATTGTTGAGGAGCTTTACTCCGTCAACAGTCTTGGAAATGCCGTCCACCTGGAGGATATCCTTGCCCAGCTCTCTGTCCATATCGAAGCCTATGAAAGGATAACGCCTGCTGGAAGCCGGAAGCTCCTCAACAGTGAGCTTTTCGATAAGCTTACGGCGTGAGGTAGCCTGGTTGGACTTGGATTTATTAGCGGAGAATCGGGCGATAAAGTCCTTCAGTTCCTTTATCTTCTCCTCGTTTTTCTTGTTCTGCTGCTTTATCATGCGCTGGATGAGCTGGCTGGATTCGTACCAGAACTCATAGTTTCCGACGTACATCTTGATCTTGTTGTAGTCGATATCAACGATATGTGTGCAGACATTATTGAGGAAGTGTCTGTCATGGGATACAACGATAACGGTTCCGAAATACTCGGAGAGAAATTCCTCCAGCCACTTTACAGCGTCTATATCAAGGTGGTTGGTAGGCTCGTCAAGGAGTATGATATCCGGGTTGCCGAAAAGTGCCTGTGCAAGCAGCACCTTTACCTTTTCGTTACCGGAAAGACCTGACATCTGCTGATAGAGTATCTCCTCAGGAAGTCCGAGGCCCTGTATGAGCTTTGAAGCGTCAGATTCTGCCTCCCAGCCGTTAAGCTCAGCAAATTCGCCCTCAAGCTCAGAAGCCTTTACGCCGTCCTCCTCGGAGAAATCCTCCTTGGCATAGAGAGCATCCTTCTCCTGCATTATCTCATAGAGACGGGCATTTCCCATTATCACGGTATCAAGTACAGTATACTCATCATAGGCAAAGTGATCCTGCTTGAGAACGCTGAGACGCTCCTCCTTGGGCATTACAACTTCTCCGGAAGCCGGCTCCAGCTCTCCGCAGAGCACTCTGAGGAAGGTGGATTTTCCGGCACCGTTTGCGCCTATAACGCCGTAGCAGTTGCCGTTTGTGAACTTGAGATTTACATTTTTGAAAAGCGTAGTTCCGCCGAACTGTACGCTGACATTGCTGACTGTTATCATATTACCTCCGAATAATAGCCGCCCGGCAGCTCCGGGACAAAATTACGGTAGATATTATACCACATTTTTCCTATATTGTAAAGAGAAAAAACCAGAAGCGGAACATTCGTATTATTTTTTTGAAAAAAGGCTTTTATTTCCGGAACAGATGTGTTATAATAAGTACGTATATTCTTCAGGAGGATAATCAAATGTCTAAACAGCCAAGAGGCTTTACACGCTACACTAAGGAAAAATATCTTCTCGCATTTCTTCTGGGCTTCGGATGCTTTATGATCTGTGCCCTGCCGATAATGATATCAAACCGGGGCTACTACATATACTCCGGCGACTACAATTCTCAGCAGATACCCTTCTACAATATGGCAAACGACGCTGTCCGGAACGGACAGTTCGGCTGGAACTGGTACACCGATCTCGGTTCAGACCTTATGACTTCATACTCATTCTACCTGATAGGAAGTCCGTTCTTCTGGCTGTCGGTGCTGCTCCCAAGGGGACTCGTCACCTACTCCATGCCGGTGCTGCTTGCGATAAAGCACGGCATAGCCTCACTTACCGCCTACGCCTACATCAGGCGCTTCGTGAAGAATAAGTATTCCGCACTCATCGGAGGACTGCTGTATGCCTGCTCCGGCTTCCAGGCCTTCAATGTTTTCTTCAATCACTTCCAGGACGTTACAGCCTTCTTCCCCCTCATGCTCATTGCTATGGAGGAGAATATCAACAAGAACAGAAAAGGCATCTTCGCCCTGACAGTTGCCTTCATGGCCATACTGAACTACTATTTCTTCGCTGGCCAGGCAGTCTTCCTCATCCTCTACTATCTGTTCAGGATGAAGGCTCCGGACTTCAATACCTCATGGAAGAAATTCTTCCTGCTCTGCTTTGAGGCCATAGCAGGAACTATGATAGCCGCATTCATCCTCATTCCTTCTGCTATGGCAGTTATGACCAATCAGCGTGTGGATGAGCGTGCATACGGCATAGATATGGTGATATACACCGACAAGACACTGGTGCTCAGGATAATCCAGTCCTTCTTCATGCAGCCCGACACTCCTGCATCCCCGAACCTGTTTGTATCGGATTACGAGAAATGGGCTTCTATCGGAGGCTACTTCCCGCTGTTCTCAATGGCAGGAGTTGCAGCCTTCATGCGCGGCAGAAAAAAGCACTGGGCAACCGGACTTTCCCTTGCCTGCATAGTCTTCGCTCTGACTCCGGCTCTCAACAGCCTCTTCCAGGCAGCAAATTCCTATTACTATGCACGCTGGTTCTATATGCCCATACTTATTTTCGCAATGATGACGGCTGTGGCTCTGGACGACGAGGAGTCCGACCTTGAATTCGGCTGGAGGATATGTGCCTTTGCAGTTGGTGCCTTTGCACTTATAGGCTGCCTCCCGGTAAAGAAGAATGACAAGCTGAAATTCTTCCGTCTTCCTGATGATATCCCATATTTCTGGCTTATAATCGGCATTGCTGTAGTATGTCTCATAGCGTCAAGGATACTCTTCAGCCTCAGAAAAAAGAACCGCTGCTTCTTTGAACCGGCTCTATGGCTCACAGCATTTGCCTGTATCGGCTGCTTCTTCTCCACAATGCTATATTCTGCCGCAAGCATAAAAAGCGCCCGCTACTACACTGACTCGGCGTTAAAGGACAGAAGCGCTGTATATGAGGAAGTCACTGAGGACAATTTCTTCAGGATAGACATATCCGAGGACGATGACAACTACGGTATGCTATGGCAGCTCCCGAATATGCGTGCTTTCCAGAGCGTTGTAAATACATCTATAATGGACTTCTATCATTCTCTCGACATTACAAGAGATGTTGCTTCCCGTGCGGATATGTCCCACTACACTCTCCGTGGGCTATTCTCCGTGAAGTATTTCTACCGTGACCTGGATAAGGTCTCGACCTACGACCAGCTCCTTGCAAACCCGGAAATATCCGAAAAGGAGAAGAACAAGCCCGGCAAGCGTGAATACTATAACGCTGTTGTTCCGGATGAGCTCCCAGGATTTGAGTACCTGGATTCAAACGGCAACTTTGAATACTACGAAAACAGCCTTTACATCCCAATGGGATTCGCATACGATGAGTATATCACCGAGGATGAGGCAAAGAAAAAAAGCTCCTCCGAAAGAGAAAAGCTTCTGATAAAGGCTCTTGTTCTCAGTGACGAGCAGGCTGAGAAATATTCGGAGATCATCGCTCCGTACAGCGGAAAAAAAGAACTCACCAAGAGCGACTACATCAAGGCCTGCAAGGAAAAGCAGGGCTGTGCCTCCTCGTCCTTCAGCTTCGATTCCCACGGTTTCAAGTCGGAGATAGAGCTGGATGAGCCTTCGCTGGTGTTCTTCAGTGTCCCCTACAGTGAGGGCTGGACAGCTGAGGTCAACGGAGAGACCGTTGATGTTGAAAAGGTATCCTACGGCTTCATGGCCGTAAAGGCAGATGCCGGAAAGAACGATATCGTTTTCCGCTACAGAACTCCCGGCCTTACTGAGGGAATCTGCATATCCTCCGCCGGTATCATTCTCCTTGCTGTTTACCTGCTGCTATGCTTTGTCTTCAGAAAGAAGAACGGCAGCAGCGGTCACATACATTATTACGATTACGATTCCACCCATAAGGTGAGTGCTTCTCAGGAATATATCCGCAGCATCACCGGAAAGGACTGATAATGGACAATATGCACCTTGAAGAAAAAACATTATCCAGCGATGTTGAATTTAAAGGAAAGATCTTTACCATAACTCACGACATCGTTGAGCTGGAAAACGGCAGCACCGCTGTCAGGGATGTGCTCCTCCATCACGGAGGTGTGTGCGTTATACCTGTGACAGAGAATAACGAGATCTATATGGTAAAGCAGTTCCGCTACCCCTTCCGCAGAGTTACCCTTGAAGTTCCGGCAGGAAAGCTTGAAAAGGGCGAGGATCACGCAGAATGCGGAAGGCGTGAGCTCCTTGAGGAAACAGGCTGCGTTTGTAGCGAATACATCTACCTTGGCGAGATGTATCCTACTCCGGCCTACAATACCGAGGTAACTTATATGTACCTTGCAAAGGGACTTGAGATCCGCAAGCAGGATCTGGACGAGGACGAGTTTCTCGACGTTGTCACCGTTCCTCTCGCAAAGGCTGTTGATATGGTGATGAAAGACGAGATCAAGGATGGTAAAACTCAGATAGCCATACTGAAGGCCGCAAGGATCCTAGGAATATGAAAAAGACCTGCCTCCAGGCAGGTCAGAAAAACGATCTTATTCAGTCTTCCTCAGCAGCTTCTTCAGATGCCTCTTCTGCTTCGATTGCAGCGAGCTGAGCTTCGTATGCCTCAAGGATAGTCTGCTCGAAAAGCTTTCTTGCAGACGGCGATATCGGATGAACTATATCACGGAACACTCCGTTTTCATCCTTTCTGCTTGGCATGGCTACAAACAGTCTTTCATCGCCCTGTACTACCTTGATGTCATGAACAGCCAGCATATCGTCCAGTGTAACTGATACTACAGCTCTGAGACGGCCGTCTGTCATTATTTTTCTGATCTTTACATCTGTAATTTCCATGTTTATACCTCCTTGTATGTTTTCTTTTCAGATAACGGAATGCATCACTCAAACACTTTAAAACGTTAAAATGAGAAAACGTGCAGTGCGTCTGATTGTTATTATAGCGTATATTTTGTAAAAATGCAAGCTATTTTGTCAAATTTTAAGAAAAAATTATGATTATATATTTTTTCATATGATAATATGATATAACTTATATAAATAAACTTAATCATTTCTGAAAGTGAAAGGTGAATTATTTTGAACAACAGCATTTTAAACGGCAAAAAGCACATCCATTTCATCGGAATCGGCGGTTCGGGTATGTACCCACTCGCCCAGATACTCCACTCCCAGGGCTATTACCTCACCGGCTCGGACAACAATGAGACTGAAACTCTTGAAGCTGTGAGAAAAATGGGCATACCCGTATTTATCGGCCAGAGAGCTGAGAATATCCAGGGCGCTGACCTCATCGTCCACACCGCCGCTATAATGGAGGATAATCCTGAGCTCATGGCTGCCCGTGCAAGCGGAGTGCCTGTACTCGAAAGAGCCGACCTCCTCGGCATCGTGACTTCATGGTATGAAAATGCAGTCTGCGTTACCGGTACTCACGGCAAGACTACTGCCACTTCCATGATAACTCAGATACTCTATACCGCAGGCGTTGACCTCTCCGCTTATATAGGCGGAAAGCTGCCCTGCATCGGCGGAAGCGGAATCGCCGGAAAGAGCGACACTCTCGTATGCGAATCCTGCGAATTTGAGGATCATTTCCTCAAGCTCTCACCTGACATCTCTGTTATCCTCAACATCGATGCCGATCACCTTGACTACTTCGGCACTCTTGAAAACATAATGAAGTCATTCCGCAAGTTTGCCGAAATGACATCAAAAGTCCTCGTCCTCAACGGTTCTGACGAAAACACAATGAAGGCAATGGAGGGCATCAACAAGCAGATCATCACCTTCGGCAAAGACTCATCCTGTGATTTCTGGCCTGCAAATGTCAAGCACGAAAACGGCCTCCTCACCACATTCGACGCAATGTACAAGAACGAGAAGCTAGGCGAGATCACTCTCCATGTTGCAGGAATCCACAACGTTCTCAACGCATTGGCTGCTGTAGCTGTTTCCCATTTCCTCGGAATAGATTTTGCCGCAGTCCAGAAGGGACTTTCCGAGTTCCACGGTGCAAAGCGCCGCTTTGAGAAGCTGGGCTATGAAAAAGGCATAACTGTTGTTGACGACTACGCTCATCATCCTACTGAGCTTGAAGCAACTCTCAGGGCTGCTATGGAGATGAATTTCAATAACGTATGGGCAGTATTCCAGCCCTTTACATTCTCACGCACAAAGCTCCTGCTGGACGACTTTGCAAGAGTGCTCCAGATACCGGATCATGCTGTTCTCACTGATATAATGGGAAGCCGTGAGAAGAATACCTACGGCATTTTCACAAGACATCTTGCCGAAAAGATCCCCGGCTGCATATGGTTCCCTCAGGACGAGAGCGCCGAGTGGACTGACGAAAGGAAATATGAGAATTTCAGTCAGATCTGCGATCACATCTGCCAGAACGCCAAGGAGGGCGACCTTGTTATAACTCTCGGCTGCGGAGATGCATACAAGATCGCAAAAATGATACTGAAAAAGCTGAGCGAGGAGGAATAAAGTATGTCTACCAAGGACAAAAAAATAGAGGTCTTCAACTACATCAAGCGCCGTCTCAACGAGGGAACTTCCCCTTCTGTACGTGAAATCATGGACGCTATGGAGTTCCATTCGACCTCTACTGCACACAGATATATCGAAATGCTGGTCAATGACGGACTGCTTGAAAAGACCAACAATCTCAACCGCACCCTCCGTCTGCCAAACAGCTCCACCACATCTGTCCCAGTGATCGGAACAGTTACTGCCGGACAGCCTATCACCGCTATTGAGGATATAACCGGATATATCGGCTTTGAAGCTGAGGGCTATGATCCCTCGGAGCTCTTTGCTCTCAAAATAAGAGGCGAGAGCATGATAAATGCCGGCATCCTTGACGGGGACATCGTTATCGTCCACAAGACCGAATATGCTGAAAACGGTGATATCGTCGTGGCAATGGTAGATCACGAGGAGGCCACTGTCAAGACCTTTTACAAGGAAAGAGGTCACTATCGCCTCCAGCCTGAAAACGATACCATGGATCCGCTTATCTTCGATGAAGTGGAGATACTCGGCAGAGTTGTAGGCCTGAAGAGATATTATTGATCGGAACGCTGATCCCGGACAAACAGCTATTCCGGCAGGTATACCGATTAAAATAAATATGTTAATTTTAAAAAACTCTTCCATATTTTTTAAAAATGTAGTATAATGTAGAGTGGAGTATATTTCGCTCAGAAAGGAAAGATACAAAATGGCCAACGAAGTTAAAGTTATGATCTGCGGTAAGGAGTACAAGCTCAAGACCTCAGAATCACCGAACTATGTTTTCGCACTCGCAAGAGCTCTGGAAACAAAGATCAATGAGATAGTTAATTCCGGAAGCGGTTCTTCACCCTACGGAGCTTCTATAATGGTAGCTCTCAGTCTCCTTGATGACCTCAACAAGGCCAATCAGAAGCTGGATAATATCCGCAGCCAGACCAAGGAGTACGTTGACGAAGCCGGAAGGACACGCATTGAACGTGACGCTGCACAGAAAGAGATCGACGTTCTGAAGTCAAAGATCGTTCAGCTTGAAAACATGGTCAAGCTGAAGCAGCTCAGCGAGAGTATATAATGAGAACCGCCGAAGTCCTGGCTCCTGCCGGGAGCATGGAGACTCTCTGCGCCGCCCTCAGAGCCGGTGCTGATGCCGTTTATGTGGGAGGAAAGAAGTATTCCGCCAGAAGCAGTGCGGCAAATTTCAGCATTGAAGAGCTCCGTGAGGCAGCTCTGCTTTGCCACAAATACGGCGCTAAACTGGATCTTGCCGTAAATACGGTGATATCCGATGAAGAGGCTCCCGACTTCTGCGAATATATCAAGGCCGCTGCATCTGCCGGAGTGGACGCATTCATCGTTCAGGACTGGGGCTGTGCGGATATGATCCGCCGCTGCGTACCTGACGCAGTCCTTCACGCTTCAACGCAGATGTCGGTACATACTGCTGCCGGAGCAAGGCTCCTCAGCCGTCTGGGCTATGCAAGAGTAGTCCCGGCAAGAGAGCTTGACAGGCAGACTATTGAAAAGATATGCGCGGAGAATATCGAAACAGAGGTGTTCGTCCACGGTGCGCTTTGTATGTCCGTATCGGGGCAGTGCTATA
>JAAYBK010000405.1 GCA_012718885.1 Ruminococcus sp.
TAAATCAGAATTTATTGCTTCCTTACAAAGCTTACTACTATGCATACTGCAATCAAAAGTGCTGCGATGATCAGTGTCACATCATTATGATAAATAAGACTTATCATACTCAAAATCAACGAAATGGCTAATAATATTCTCATTATTATATTTTTCATATATTTATAACTCCTTTGCAAATACCGATTTATGTTAGTAACAATTATAACACGGCGTTTCTGTATTGTCAATAAAAACGCCATAGTACCTCTGACTGTATATCAGAAATACTATGGCTTAAATTTCTATATCAGCGCCGTACATAAAGCTGTGGGAGGTTTTTACAGCACGCCTGCTGAAGCGTATCTGTCACGATACTGTTTTGGGGTAATGCCGTTTTCCTTTTTGAAAACGCTGATGAAGGCGCTTTGCGAGGAAAAGCCCAGCGCAAACGAGATCTCCGAGCAGGAGTATTCGGAATATTTCAGCAGGTTCTCGGCAGTTGAGATCTTGGCTCTGGTGATGAAATGCTTTATGGTAGTGCCGGTCTCCCTGGCGAAAAGCTTGGAGAGATAAGAGCCGTCCAGTCCAACCACCTGCGAAAGAGTCTTCACTGTCAGATCCTCATGGAGGTGATCGTAGATATAGTCTATACACTTCCGGATATGTATAGAGATAACATTGCTCTTCTTCATGTCATGCATACGCTGTGCGAAGTCTATACGCATTTCCGCAAACAGGTCCAGCAGCTCCTCCTGATCGTTGCAGAGGTCGGCTTTTCTGATATAGATGTCGCCGAGGGTATAGGCCTCGTCATGGCCCATTCCTGCCGCAACGCATACTCTGGCAATGACGGCCACTGACACGATGAAATGATACCGGATATTCCTGACCGGATCATCTGAGAGCTGTCCCTTTCCATCGCTGAAATTTATCCTTGCATTATCAAAACGGGCTCTGACCTCCTCCACATTTCCCTGCTGGATGTCGATATATCTTGCCATTTCGTTGGAAAAGGGAGTTCTTGTAAAGCCGCTCATTTTCTGGACATAGAGCCGGTAGTTCAGTTCCTTTCCGGTATTCATAGTACACCTCCTGTATCAATATAAAAGGAATAAGCGCCAAAGTGATGATATCCATTTTGCCGGTTGGTATGCGAGGGAGTGCAGCAAAGTGAATCCGGACGAACATCCCGCACTTTCTCCCCAGTCTGGCCGGCGAAAATACGCTCCAAATATATTCCTGATATTATTATACCAGTTTTTTGATAAAAAAACAATATTCCTGATATATTTAATCCCCGGATAGATGTATAATCCGATCATAGGGAGATGATAGTATGGCAAAGATAAACGATATGACCAGCGGAAAGGTCTCAAAAATAATATTTGGCTTTTTCATGCCGCTGCTTATGACAAATCTGCTCCAGCAGGTATACAACTTCTCTGACACTGCCATAGTCGGCAAGGGTCTTGGCGACACCGCCCTTGCCGCTGTCGGCAATATGTCCTCGCTCACGTTCCTTATAATCGGTTTCTCAATGGGTATGGCCAACGGTTTTGCTGTACTCATATCCCATTATTACGGTGCGAGAGACATAGACTCGCTGAAAAAAGCATTTGCCGCTTCCATAAAGCTTGCGGCAGTGATAGCTGTTTTCCTGACAGCAGTCAGCCTGCTTTTCCTCAGAAGGATAATGATAATAATGAACACCTCCGACGAGATACTTGCGGACAGTCTCAGATACGGCTATATTATCTTCGCAGGCCTTATCGCCACTGTTTCCTACAACATCAGCGCCGCTGTACTGAGAGCGCTGGGCGACAGCAGAACGCCTTTCATTGCGATAGTTATCTCGTCAGTCATCAACATAATGCTGGACTGTATCTGCATATTCGGCTTCCGTACCGGAGTTGAGGGCGCAGCTATCGCTACTGTTGCCGCAACTTTCATATCCGCCGGTATCTGTATCAGGCGTATCCTCAGTATCGAAGAGCTCTCACTGAGCCGCAGCGATTTTTCAGTTCCGACCGGAATGTATTCGTCTCTGCTGAAAAACGGCCTGCCAATGGCTCTCATGAACTCCATTACAGCAGTCGGCTGCATTGTTGTTCAGTCCTTCGTAAACGATCTGGGAGTTGCCTATACTTCCGCATATTCCGCTTGCAGCCGCTATCTGAATATGTTCATGCTGCCTGGTGTTACCGCCGGATACACTATAGCTGCATTTGCCGGACAGAATTTCGGTGCAGCAAGATTCGACCGCATAAAAGAAGGAATGAAGGTCTGTGTAAAGATAGCCCTTGCAGCATATGTTCTCCTCGGCTCACTCATGGTATTCTTCCCTAGATTGCTGGCATCATTTATGCTCAACGGCAGCGACACTATCGGTATTGCCGCAGAATTCCTGCCCATATGCGGAGCAATGCTCTTCGCAGTTGATCTGCTGTTCGTATTCAGGAACTGTGTACAGGGTATGGGACAGCCGATAATGCCGATGATATCCGGCATACTTGAAATGGTACTCAGAATAGCTGTTATAGTTGTATTCATAAGGGATATCGGCTTCCGTGCAACTGCCTTTGCAGAGATAAGCGCTTGGACTGGAGCACTTATGGTCAACGCAGGAGCATATTTCGTTTACATCAGGCGTTTTTCGGTACAAAAAAACACACTCTCTTATCAGGTAAGCACAACCTGAAGGACGAATGGAATATAAAGTAAACAGCCACAGGCAAGCAAACTGCTGCCTATGGCTGTTTTTCTGATAAGGGAGATCAACTCCCCGGATATCTTATTTACGCCTCACATACAAGTGTTGTGCTTGAATGACTGTGAAGCAGTTATATCATCTGAGCATTATGAATACTGGCAGTCAACAAGTCTCTGTGTACCTGCAAGGTATCTGTCAAGTATATCGAGATCGGTATAATTAACATATCCGTCGCCGTTCATATCAGCTGCATAGAAGCAGGCAGACTTATTGTTCAGCTGCTTGCAGTGATAGGGGATATCTTCGGTGCCGTTCAGATATCTTGTGAGGTAGCGCTGGTCTGCATCATCAACAACATCATCATCGTTGATATCGCCGATCATTACAGTAAGAGCCTTTACACAGATATCGTCATCGATGCATACGTCAGCGTCGATATCAGCATACATCTTTGAGTAGTAGTCTGAATACTGTGACTTTGTGATGAGGTTGCCGTTGCGGTCCTTTATCTTGTACTTGTACTCGATCCTTGCATTCTTGTTCATGTTGCACTCGTTGCCGATGCCCCATTCAAGGCTGTGCTGTGTTGTATCATATGCCTCGGAAACGATCTTGCAGATCATACCGCTTCTCTGAGGAGCAGTATTCTTATTATAGGTGATATCAAAGTAGCCAATGGAGCCGTACTGAGAACCGCTGCCGGCGATGTACCATGAGAAGTCATAGATAGCATCGGGGTCACTTGTTCTTGCTACACCCTGTGAGCCAGGAGCTACGACCGGGCATGAATTGTAAGAGTAATACTCCAGTTGAAGCTCATGGAATCTGCTGCTTGTTGATGCACTCTTATCGTAATAGAAATATGTTCTGTAGGTTGTGTGCTTCTGATTTGTAGCTGCTGTAACGTTCATTGCAGTTGACATAGCAGAAGCAGTACAAATAGCTGCTGCTGAGATAGCTGCTGCAAATTTCTTAAAACTATTTTTCATTTTATTTAATATCCTTTTTATGATTTTAGCGAGCTGTCGACATCTCTGTTGTTAATTATAACTCTTTGCAGGCCGATTTCAGCATTTGTTGCACAGGGTTAACATTATTATCCTAAACAAAGTTGCTTTTATATTTTTTCATCATCTTCAGAACAGTTTCACAGTGTGAAAACAAATAGTCGTTTATAAAGCTGACAATAGCCTGTATTTCCAATAAAAACAAGATATTATTGCTGTAAAGATCACAAGCATCAAAGCCGGAATAAAGAGATTATATTGCCACTACCAATAGCAGTTTTTGCAATTGCGATCATAGCTTGCTATACATTCCCAGCCTGCTTACACTGCTTCCTGCGCTCCTCTCATAAATAGAAGATAATAAAGGAAAATCTAACCTCCGTCGCACATAAGCTGACTATCTGTGATAAAGCGTAAAAAGCCTCCTGTGATGCACTGTATCACAGGAGGCTTTGTTATTATGGATATCTTTTTTGCAAGCAGGCCTTATTATTCAAAGCTTTTGTATTCGAGCTCCTGCCAGCTGCAGGAATCAAGAGCAGCCTGAAATCTTGCAGCTGTTTCCGGGTTCTGGCTTACCTCTACGCCGCCTTCATAACAGGCATCATAAGAGTATTTATACAACGTCTTCATAATATTTCCTTTTTCAAGTTTAAGAAGAGTTCCCAAGTCATCGCCGCCTTCATTCAGATGGATCAGATGCTTCTCAGGACAGATCATTATATTGCCGTAAACCTCGATATTTCCGCCTTGATCCCCAAAATAAGAGCCATCTATATCATCGTGTTTGTATTCTTTAAAATCTATATAATATTCTGCTCCATAATAATCTTCTCCGTCGTATACAAGCATTGCCTGAATATAACCATGCATGAGTGTATATTCTTTAATAAAAAGCTCAGGGATGCCGTCATCGTTCACATCTGCATATGCATATTTCATATCATTATCTTCAAGATCATCTTTATGGTACCAATTCTCTTTAACTCTTTTACGAGCAGCATCCAGTTCCGCCTGAGTGATATCAGTACGGTTTGTGTGAGCATTTTCATTGACAAATTTAGAATCATTTATCAATACATCATTCAGTTGAGTTTTTGTTTTCGTCTCAACGTTAGCTGGAGTTCCTGTTTTGTTCTTTTTTTCTGCGTTTGTATTAGTTTCTGTTTTAGTTTTTGTCTCTGCGTTTATTTGAGCTTCTGTTTTAATTATCGGCTCATTTTTATTATCCGATACATTTGCGCCTGTGCCGTTCTTTGTTCCAGATTGAATTTTAGTCTCGACTTTATCTTCATAAGGCGTATATTCAAGTTCCTGCCAGTTATAAGAGTTATAAACAGCATCGAACTCATTCTGAGGCTTCTTATCCTTTTCATCAGCGGGCCTACAGATCAGATTGCCTCCCATATAATAGCCTGAATCATTCAATTCAAACGCAGTTGCAGCAGCATTATTCTTATCCAACCAAATGATCTGTGAATTATAGATACCGGTGAATCTGTCCAGAGAGCTTACATATACGAGGCTTTTTTCCGGACATATATTTATTACATCCCCGGCTATATCGTTCTCCACAGTCTTAAAATTTGAAACACTGCTCATAAAGCGAGCGCTCTTGTACTCTTTACCGTCATACACCAGCATTGCCTCGCCGCCAACCCCAGGGTTAGAATATTTGATAAATAGCTCAGGTCTATTGTCATGGTTTACATCATTGAAGGCATAACAGATGTCCCATATCTCGCTCCTGTCCTTGCTCAGCTGATCCAGATATCTTTTGCAGGCTGCGTTAAGTTCCTCCTGAGTAATATCAGTGCGGACGGTATAGAAATTCGGGGATATAAAATCAGCATCAATGCCCAGACTCAGTCCCTCCGACTCTGTTGTCTCCTCTTCCTCTACATCCGGCTCAGCTGTAGTGCCCTCTGTCACTGTGGTAATGATTATCACTCCTGCCGGGTCGGAGACTGTATTCTCCGGTGAGGCGTTGTGCTTATACACAAACATTCCGCCTGCGATCAGTGCCACAGCCGCCGCTGAACAGGCTGCAAAGCCTATTATACGAGCCAGCCTGCTGTGCTGAAACTTATCTGTGCCGGAGACCTGCTCCACAAATTCATTTGCTTCCGGAGCTGCCTGACTATCGACCTGCCTGCCGCTTGCTTCTGAATATTTATCCATTGTTATCTTCAGCATCCTGTCTCTTGCTTTTTTATCGATATTCATTTTTTCAGTACCTATCTCTTCAACAGAGTTCATGTCCGAATTTTCGAGGATATCAAATCCTATCTCCTTGCTGCCGCTCATATGTTTCCCTCCTTCATATCGTATCCCTCAGCCATAAGAAGTGTCTTCAGCTTTTTAAGAGCCCTGCTGCACCTCATCCTAACTGTTTCCGGCGACATCGAATGTTTATCCGCTATCTCAATTGAATTCATGTTGTAATAGTATTTCTGGAGTATGATATCGGAATCCGGCTCGCCCAGGCTCTTTATGAGCCGCAGCAAAGTGCCCTGCATAACGCTGCGCTCAGTTTTCTCCTCCAGTCTCTCATCGTCAGCAAGCTCCCCTGTCTCATCATTGATATATACAGTATTGCCATGCCTCATAAGACTGCGGTATTTCTGAACGGCAGTACGGCTGGCAATAGTTCCGATAAGGGCTTTCAGGTCGCCGTTGAAGCTGCCGTTTCTGTCATAGTGCAGAAAGACTGCTGAAAAGACGTCTCCCACACATTCCTCCATATCCTCCCGGCTTCCGCAGCTCCGGAGCTTGTTGTAGACTATGGCATAGACATAGTTGAGATACTCGTCAAACAGGGATGTCTGTGCCGAATACGGATCCTTTTCGTACATCCCACGATATTCGTTATCAGTCATAAGACCACCTCTTTTATGTAAGTTCAAAAGCATTGAGCTCTTTAAGTGCTTTCATAATATATACTTGCTCAAACTCACCCAAGTGTAACACGTTTTTCAAAAAAATTTTTTCAGGCTGATCTTTTGCTTTTTCTGTCAGTAATACTATACCATATATAGGCACAATAATCAACTCCGCTGTCATCGCCGATGAAAGCACTTGCAAAACAGTTCTTATTCAAGTATAATATATAATGAAATAATTTATAGGAGATCAGCCTATGACATTACAACAACTTAAATACATTATAATGATCGCAGAGACAGGCTCCATAACCATGGCGGCCGAGCGTCTGTTTATCGCCCAGCCAAGTCTTTCAAAATCCGTTGCGGAGCTTGAAAAGGAAATGGGCATCACAATCTTCAACCGCAGCAACAGAGGCGTTTACCTCTCAGAGGAAGGCACGAAATTCCTTTCCTATGCCCGTCAGGTGATCGAGCAGGCAGAGCTGCTTGAAAGAGAGTACAAATCTGCTCCGCCGCCGAACAGAGCCTTTGCAGTATCCTCACAGCATTATGCATTCGTAGTAAACGCATTCGTGGAACTTGTCCGTGAATACGGCAGGGACAGGTACGAATTCACTCTCAGAGAGCTCAAAACAGCGGAGATCATTGAGGACGTCCGCACCCACCGCAGCGATATCGGTATATTGTACCTCAGCAATTTCAACCGTGAGGTCGTCCGTCACATCCTGCAAAGCGAGGAACTGCGGTTCGAGCCGCTGTTCACTGCCAGACCTCATGTCTTCGTAAGCCGTAACAATCCGCTTGTGGGCAGGAAAACTGTGACCCTTGCCGATCTGAGTTCCTTCCCACGACTTACATACGATCAGGGCGTAAAGAACTCGTTCTACTTCGCAGAGGAGCTCCATATAACCGCTGAAAGTCCGAAGAATATAGTGGTATCGGACAGAGCTACCCTCTTCAATCTGCTGATTGGACTGGACGGCTACACTATCTCATCCGGTGTGCTCAGTGAGGATCTCAACGGCCGGAATATAGTCTCCATTCCCCTTGAAAGCGACGAGACGATGGAGATAGGCTACATCACAACTACTGACAGGCCGATGAACGATATCACACGCCGGTATCTGGAGCACCTCAGGCAGTACATCGCTAATTACTCCTCTTGACATAGCTTTTAGCTATGGCACTGCATTTCTTTTTGATATTAACACATTTCTGAAAACTGTGATATAATAAATGCATACCAAAACATATCGGAGGAATAGGAAATGAATACAACAATTATCGGATACCCAAGAATAGGCAATTTACGTGAACTTAAATTTGCAAGTGAGAAATACTTCCGCAGTGAGATAACTGCTTCCGAGCTTGAAAAGGCTGCAAAAGACATCCGCTCATATAATCTGGCTCTCCAGAAGAACAGCGGTATCGATCTCATACCTTCAAACGATTTCTCATTCTATGACGGAGTACTGGATACAGCCTTCCTGCTCAATGCTGTTCCGGCAAGATACACATCACTTGGCCTTTCCGCACTGGATACATATTTTGCAGCTGCAAGAGGATATCAGGGAGAAAAAGGCGATGTAAAGGCACTGGCTATGAAAAAATGGTACAACACCAACTATCACTACATGGTGCCGGAGATAGATGACGAAACTGAGATACGCCTTGCAGACACCAAGCCCTTCGACCTTTTCAGCGAGGCGCTTGAAAGCGGCGTCAAGACAAAGCCTGTCATTGTAGGCGCATATACCTTCCTGAAGCTGGCAAGATACAAGGGAAAGAAAACTGCGGCAGACTTCATCAGCCAGACCGCTGCTGCATATTCCGAGCTTCTCAAAAAGTTCAGCGGACTTGGCGCAGAGTGGGTACAGTTTGATGAGCCTTCCCTTGTCAAGGATATGACTGCTGAGGATATCGAACTGTTTGTTTCTCTTTACAGTAAGATACTGCCGAACAAGGGCAATGTCAAGGTCATCGCACAGACATATTTCGGCGATGTGCGTGACAGCTACAAGGAACTTTGCCGCCTTGACTTTGACGGAATCGGACTTGATTTTGTAGAGGGCAAGAAATCGCTGGAGCTTGTAAAAAGCAGCGGTTTCCCCAAAGATAAGACTCTGTTTGCCGGAGTTGTCAACGGAAAGAACATCTGGCGCAATAACTACGCATCCACTCTCCTTATCATAGACGAACTGAAAAAACATACTTCTGATATTGTGCTGAGCACATCCTGCTCTCTCCTGCACGTTCCCTGCACCCTTGCAAACGAGACAAAGCTGGCAGAAAGCTTCAAGAAGCATTTTGCATACGCTGAAGAAAAGCTTGCTGAGCTTGCAGAGATAAAGAAGATCACAGCTTCTGCCTCTCCTGCGGAAACTGAGGAATACCGCCGCAATGCCGCCCTCCACAGCGAACCACGCTCCGGCAGGAACGATGCTGTAAGAGAAAAAGTTGCAAAGCTGACCGAGAATGATTTCGTAAGGCTGCCGGAATTTGCTGAGCGTGAGCGCATCCAGAAGGAACGCTTCAAGCTGCCGCTTTTCCCGACAACAACTATAGGCTCTTTCCCACAGACTGCCGATGTAAAATCCACAAGAAAAGCTTACAGGAACGGCGATATATCTGACAGTGAATATGAATTCTTCATTGAAAAGAAGATAGCCGAATGCGTGGCTTTACAGGAAGAGATCGGCCTTGACGTTCTCGTTCACGGCGAATTCGAGCGCAACGACATGGTAGAATATTTCGGCGAGTGCCTTGACGGCTACATTTTCACAGAAAAGGCCTGGGTACAGTCCTACGGCACACGCTGCGTCAAGCCGCCGGTAGTATGGGGAGACATATCCCGTGCAAAGCCAATGACAGTACGCTGGTCTGTGTATGCACAGAGCCTCACCGATAAGCCTATGAAGGGAATGCTCACCGGCCCTGTGACCATACTCAACTGGTCCTTCCCACGTGAGGATATAACACTTAAGGAAAGCGCTTTGCAGATAGCCCTTGCTATCCGTGAGGAGGTACTTGACCTTGAGGCAAACGGCATCAGCATCATCCAGGTCGATGAAGCTGCTCTCCGTGAAAAGCTCCCCCTCAGGAAGTCTGACTGGCGTGAGGATTACCTTGACTGGGCAATACCTGCATTCAGATACGTTCACAGCGGCGTAAAGCCTGAAACACAGATCCACACACATATGTGCTACAGCGAATTTGCTGATATCATCAGGGATATCGACGATATGGACGCTGACGTAATAACCTTCGAGGCATCACGTTCTGACCTTACTATACTTGACGTTCTGAAGGAAAACAATTTCCGCACTGAGGTCGGCCCCGGCGTTTATGATATCCATTCGCCACGTGTTCCGTCAAAGGAAGAGATCAAGGCTGCACTCAGCAAAATGCAGGAGCGCATCCCTGCTGAAAAGCTTTGGGTAAATCCTGACTGCGGACTTAAAACAAGAGGAAACGAAGAGACCGTTCCCAGCCTGAAAAATCTGGTGAACGCTGCAATAGAGGTACGAAATGAGAACTGCTGAGCTATTTGAACAAAGACCTGTATTCTCACTGGAGGTATTTCCTCCGAAACCGGATGCAGATGAGAGCGTCATATATCAGACGCTGGAACAGCTCTCCGACATAAAGCCGGATTTCATAAGTGTGACCTACGGTGCAGGCGGCGGTAAGAACGGCTGCAAGACTATACAGATAGCCTCTGATATCCAGAACAGATACGGTGTGGAAAGCGTTGCTCACCTGCCCTGTATCGGACTGACCAGAACTCAGGCAAGGGATATTCTTGACCGTATGCATGAAGCCGGAATCGAAAATATCCTTGCCCTCCGGGGAGACCGTACCGACGGCAGCGATGCTGCCGGAGATTTCCGTCACGCAAGCGATCTCATATCATTCATAAATGAGTATTATGACTTCAACATCATTGCTGCCTGCTACCCGGAGATACATCCGGAAAGCACAGGCGCTGTAGATGACCTGAAATGGCTGAGATATAAAGTGGACTGCGGTGCGGATCACCTTATCACCCAGCTTTTCCTTGATAACAGCTACTTCTATGATTTCCGTGAAAAGGCCTGTATTGCCGGCATAGAGGCTCCTATAGAAGCTGGCATCATGCCTGTCACGAACAAGCGTCAGATTGAGCGCATGGTAAAGCTATGCGGAGTTGAACTGCCGAAGAAGTTCGTCCGTGTGCTTGAGAAATACGAGCACAATGAGACTGCCCTTCGTGACGCAGGCATAGCTTACGCTATAGATCAGATAACAGACCTGATCGCCGAGGGCGCAGACGGAATACACCTCTATACCATGAATAACCCATATATCGCACATAGGATATATGACGCCGTTCAGAACCTCATATCAGTACCTGCTGCAATTTCCTGACAAACAACTCTATATAAAGAAAGATCCCCGCTGACAAAGGCATTTTCCTCTGTCAGCGGGGATCTTCTTCATAATAAGCTTATTCCGGAAATGGCACATAGCAGTGTCATTCTTCATCTTCTCCGTCATTATCAAGGCTGCTGAACATTTCCAGCATGGTATCGTTATCTCTGGCAAGCTTTTTAATGGTAAGCTGAGTCTGTGCCTTATTATTGGCGATACGGAAATTATTCAGTGATTTCTGTAGGTTCTCCTTGACCTTATTGAGGTGGTCGATAGTCTTATCGATCTCATCTATAGCCGCATTGAACTGTTTTCCGGCCAGTTCATAGCTTTTTGAGAAGCCTGTCTTGAACTCGTTGATACGATCCTCAAAATTGGTGATATCGATCTGCTGATTCTTCAGGTTCACTATCTCACGCCGGAGACTGATCGAATTCATTGCTGCATTGCGGAGGATAGAGATCAACGGGATGAAAAATTGCGGGCGTATGACATACATCTTCTCAAATTTCCACGAAACATCCACTATTCCCTGATTATACATTTCGCTGTCGCTTTCAAGCAGTGAGACCAGCACCGCATACTCACAGTTCTTGTTTCTTCTGTCTCTGTCCAGCTTTTCAAAGAAGTCTTCGTTCTTGTGCTTGGTGGCGGTGGTATCCATTTCGTTCTTCATCTCGAACATTATGGATATCATCTCATTGCCGTCTTCATCCTTTTCACGGTATATATAGTCGCCCTTTGTGCCTTCCGCAACAGTATTGTCCTTGCCGAATTCAGCATTACGGAAAGCGGTAGCCCTTATCATATTGAAGGAATTTTCGCAGTGCTGTTCAAGGGTCTCGCCGATCATCTTTGTGGACATACGTGTTTTGAGATCCTTGTAGTAATCTATACTCTCCTGCTGAGCCCTGAGCTTAGCTTCGTACTCAGCTTTCTGGGTATCACGTTCCTTCTCAATCTTCGACACAGCTTCGTTTACGGCAAGTTCCTTTTCCAGCTTAGCACAGTTGAGCTCAGAACCAAGACCCAGGAGCTCTTCCTTTTTCTTTGCCAGCTCCTCATTGCTCTTGCTGAGCAGCTTCTCGTACTTTTCCTTTTCCTCGCTGACAGCTCTTGAGACCGCAAGCTCAGTTTCAGCACTGCTCTGTGCAACCTGAGCTTCAAGCTGCTGTATTCTCATATTCAGCTCGCTGATCTCATCCTTCTTCTCGTTCTCGATCCTGGTTGCCTCAGCCTTCAAAGCAAGCTCTCCGGCTTTCTCCATGCTGCTTATCTGCTCATTCAGGCGAGCGATCTCGCTTTCCTTTTCGGATACCGCCTGATTCAGTCTGAGCTCGCTTTCCTTCTTTTCAGCAGCGGACACGAGTTCGATCTGCTTATGCAGCTCGGAATCGAACTCCTTTGTCCTTACCTGACTGAGGATAGCAGCATATCCGGCCTCATCGACTGTAAAGGATTTTCCGCAGTGGGGACATTTTATCTCATTCATATTATCGCCTCCGTAGATATATATAAATCATAACACATTTCGGTGTTCAATTCAAGCCTGAATTGCAATATGGACTATAACAAAAAAGCTGCCTATGAGCAGACCGGTTATGATAAAAACAGATGAAGTCTCCATAAGGGGAATACTTATAAAGAAGTTATACGTTAGATATTGAGGGAACCCTTTTGGAAAGGGGTTCGGGGAAGAACCTTTCCTCAGAAAGGTTTTCCCCGAGTAACTGTCATATACTTCTATATAAGTATTCCCGGCAACAGTAAATACGCTCCCCGGACTGATATTTTATCAGATTTTCATTTACAATCCTCTTCACAGGTGTTATAATATATCAAAGAGGTGAATAAAATGCAGTCTTACAAGATCACTGCCGACGAAGCAAGAAAAAGACTTGCTGCCGGCAACCAGAAATACATCACATCAACTCAGCTCACTAACGACGTATCCCCGGATACTCTGCTGAGATACAGTAACAGCGGCCAGCAGCCCTATGCAATAATCATAACCTGCTCGGATTCAAGAGTTGTGCCAGAGCTAATTTTCTCCGCAGGAATCGGCGATCTCTTTGTGATAAGAGTGGCCGGAAACGTTATCGACTCCCACCAGCTCGGGAGCATAGAATATGCCGCAGAACACCTTGGAACAGGCCTTATAGTCGTGCTCGGACACGATCACTGCGGAGCTGTTGACGCTGCCATGAACCATGAGCCCGACGGCTACATAAAGTATATCACCGATGAGATAGTGAAAGCGATCGGTGACGAAAAGGACGAGGTTAAGGCCTGCTGTCTGAACGTAAAGTACAGCTGCGATATCATCGAGCACAGCCTGCAGATACAGAAGGACGAAAAGGAATACGGCCTAAAGGTACTGGGCGCTATCTATCACCTTGAAAGCGGTAGGGTAGAATTCCTATGAGCCTGCCTGAAATATCAATCGAGCTGAAGGTCGTACTGAGCATATCACTGCCCCTGCTGATTCTGATGGTATACGAATTCGTGGACGGACTGCGCTCATTCCGGCTTGCAAGAAGGCTTCACCGCTACGGGGAAATCACCTCTGGTTACATATATCGTGCAGGCTTCGGAAAAAGCACTCATTACCGTATAACATACACTGTCAACGGTTCCGACTATACGATAAAAAGCATATGGATGACCGCCAGGATGTCAGCTACATCTCATACCACAGTTCTCTATGATCCCGAAGATCCGAGAAAGGCCTGCATTGAAAATCACGATCTGACAGGCTCAACTATACGCTTTACAACATCCGCAGTCATATTAGCTGTTGCATTGATATTCGAGTTAATCTGCATCGTGTACGCACTATAAAGACGCTTCTGTTTGTACTGACCGGAATATCAAAAAATAAAAACAAGGAGAATAATCATGGATACAAAACTCACAAGAGCCGCAATCGCCTGTCTGCTGGCAGGTATGGTATTGACTGGCTGCGGAAATACTGACAGCAGTTCATCATCGCCTGCCGCAGATTCCGAGATAATCACAGAGACCGAAACAACATCAGAGGCCGAAGCAACAGAGCCCACTACAGAAGAAAGCGAGACAACAACTGCCGAGCCGTCCACAGAAGCAGCTGAGCCAACAGCTGCCCCCACAGAATCAGAAGAAACTAAGCAGGATTTCCAGCCTGTAGCTGCGCCCTTCGGAGATATCAGCGGCGCATATATATGCGTCGGCGGAATAGCCTTTACACCTTCCGTATACGTACTTTCGGAGGATGACAAAAAAGAATTATCAGCCATTATCGATTCAATAGAATGGGAAGAGTTAGACGGCACACCTAAGGTGCCGTATACTGCCGGTGCAAATGGCCTTGCCATTTATTTCAATAATAACGGCAAATGTTCTATGTATGACCCTCTCAGCTCAGCATACAACGACGAAAACAGGCGAGTATATTATAGGGAGCATTACTCTGACAAAGATACCCCTTCAATGTACGATGCAGTTTCGGAAATGGCATATAACAATTCTTCAAAAAA
>JAAYBK010000406.1 GCA_012718885.1 Ruminococcus sp.
GGAGCTTGATTGCTTTATCTACTCGCCTTTGCTTTTCTTCGTTCAGATGAGGTTTAAGAGCGAGCAAAAGCTCAGTGTTCTTATCACTCTGCGATGCGGAGCCAAGTAAGTTGCTTAGCTTTATGATACCGCTGAGATCAGCCATTCCACTGTTCGATCCGGCTTCATCACTATCATCTGTGGAGTCATCTGACATTATCATCTGTGCCAGCTCTGAAAGCTGTTTTACACTTTCCTCATCCGATAACAGATCGCTGAGTTTGGCTGTTATACCATCCATTCTTTCGCCTCCCGGCATTTATTTTTCACCAGATATTTTTTTATAAAGCGCCTTGGCCTGAGGAGTGCTCATCATTTTTTCGATAAGCCCGGGATTATTGAGTGCCTGCTGGAATTTTGCTGCATCATTTTTGTTCATTGCAGATAACGTATTATCGAATTTACCTGATTCAAGCTCGCTCCTTAGCTGTTCAGACGAGATACCTATCTTTTTGCTAAGTGCGTTTATTAGTCCGTTTGCCTTTTGGGGATCAATTGAATTTTTATTCATAATTACCTCCGATCATATTTCTTTATAAATATATATTGCTTTTTTCTGTTTTTTATGTTATAATCTACATGGAACATCTTTTGATAGACATCTAATTTAAGGGGGTCAATATGCGGATCGTTGTTTTGTCTGATTCTCACGGAGATTACGCCTCAGTTGAAAAAATAATCCTTAGAAATACAGATGCTGACTGGATAATCCACCTTGGTGACGGAGAGCGTGAGCTTGATACATTTGTCACTTCTCATCCTGTCTTAGCTCCTAAAATAATCCATGTTGCAGGCAACTGTGACTACGCTTCTCTTTCACATGATGTGTTTGTACTTCCGGTAATGGGTCATAAGATCCTTGCAACTCATGGACACAGATACGGTGTAAAGAGTTCCGTTGAAAGGCTGAAAATGCTTGCAGAAGAGCATCATTGTGATATAATTCTGTACGGTCACACTCATACAAGAGATCTTCGATTTGAAGACGGTTATCATATTATGAATCCCGGCAGCTGCGCCTGTCCCCGTGATGGAAAAGGGCCGTCATTTGGTCACATCGATATCTCTGATGCCGGTGTGGTGCTCAATATTGCCGACCTCTGATAATAATATATTCAAAACCATTTTCAAATGTTACATAATAAAAGCCGGTCGTAGACCGGCTTTTTCGTTATTTATACATATTCGCATCTGTAAAGGGAGCTTCATTTTTGCGAATGAAGTATCCCCTCTTTGCACCGCAAACTGGGCACTCATTTGGTGGCTCGCTTCCTTTATAGATATGCCCACAGTTAAGACACATCCAAGTCTCGTCTGTACTATCAGAGCGCTGAAGCATATCCTTATTCCATAAACTGTAATAATACTCGAAGCGTCTCTGATGTGATTCTTCAATTTTTGCGATCATTTCAAATTTGGCTGCAATATCCGCAAAGCCTTCTTCACGAGCCTTAGCAGCAAACTCCGGATAGACCTCTTTGGATTCGTGATATTCCTCATCAGCCGAAGCCTTAAGAAGATCGCCTATATCTGAAAAAACAGATGCAGGATAGCTGCCGGCGATCTCAATTTTATCGCCTGCACAATCACTTAGAAGTTCAAAAAACTGCTTTGCATGACGCTCTTCTTGCTCAGCGGTGAATCTGAACATCCTTTCAAGGACGATTTGCTCCTGCTGCTGTGCAATGAGCGCCGCCTGGTAATAACGCTGTCTCGATTGACACTCACCGGCAAATGCACGCATAAGATTTGTTTTCGTTTCACTTTTACAAAAAATAGTCTGCATATTTCTGCCTCCTTTTCAGAGGTAGTATATGCAGACTTGTTCTTTATATACGTTTGCGGTAGGCCTTTAAGAAATCAGCCATATATTGCCTTTTCGGAGTTATTACTTCAATATCAACCTCGGGATGCTCTGCAGCATAGGCCTTGAGCTCCTCTCCGATATTTTCTGCCGTTTTAAGGTAATCAGATATTATATACTCATCGTCAAAACCTAACCTGCAAAGCAATATTGCGGTAAGGACACCTGTCCTGTCTTTTCCGGCATTACAGAAATACAGTACGTTGTTTCTCGATTCCATGATCGTTCTGACGATGTGTTCCATTTGCTCATCTGCCATAGCGATATATGACAACGGCACTCCGTCAGGAGTTGCCGGAACACGATTTCCACCTGATACAGGCATATGAAGATAATTGACATCCTCATACATTTCCAGCGGACAAGGCTTTCTGAGATACTCAGATTCTGTACGCAGATCAATGACTGTAAGAATATTATTGCTTCTGAGCCAATGAATATCTGCCTGACTTATCATAGTCGGAACATCACTGCGTATCAGCCTCAGACTGTCCGGGAGAACAGCTCTCATATTTTTTACCGCAGATAGATACATTTTAGTCATCCCTCAGTTGCTCAGGATATCTGAGACGGATATTCTGTATATGTCCGCACTGAGGACAGGCATCGCAGATGACCTGGCTTTTTTTAGGATGAAGCTTCTGCTCTTCACCGGTGGGATAAAACTGGATCGTATACGGTGACGCAAGAGTTCCGGACACTACCTCTGTAGCACAAAATTCACAAACCTTATCAATATAACTTACTCTATCCATATTTTCTCTCCTATGGAAAGAGCGGGCCGAAGCCCGCTCCAGTGGATCCAGCAATGAATTATATCTCGTTGA
>JAAYBK010000407.1 GCA_012718885.1 Ruminococcus sp.
AATGCATAACCTTAACATAGTTCTCGTTGAACCACAGATACCTCAGAATACGGGCAATATCTCCCGCACCTGCGCTGTTACCGGCGCAAGGCTGCATCTGGTAAGGCCTCTTGGTTTTGAGGTGTCTGACAAGCATCTCAAGCGTGCCGGGCTGGACTACTGGGATAAGCTGGATATCACCTATTACGATGATCTCAGTGATTTTTTCAGTAAAAATCCGGACGGAAGCTTCTTCTTTTTTACAACAAAGGGACGCACTGTTCACAGTGACGCTTCTTTTCCGGACAATTCCTACCTTGTCTTCGGCCGTGAGGATAAGGGGTTGCCGGAAGCACTTCTGCATGACAATCCCGACAAATGCCTCCGTATCCCCATGAGGAACGAGCTGCGGAGCCTGAATCTTTCAAATTCCGTTGCAATTGCGGTATACGAAGTCCTCAGGCAATGGGATTATCCCGATCTTTCCCGTGAAGGGAAGCTCACCCAATACGACTGGGACTGATATTCCATTATATTTAAAGGAGTTTTTTTAATGTCAAAGATCATTATTCTCACAGACAGCTGCTGTGACTTACCTAAGGAAACAATTGAAGAGCTTGGTATAAAGGTACTCCCCTTCACTCTCACTGTAAACGGCGAGAGCTTCCGTGAGATATTCGATAAATCCACTCAGGAAGTATATGACCTCATGGCAAAGACTGATGAGATACCAAAACATTCGCAGATCTCTCCCATCACATTCGAGGAGACCTACAAGGAGCTCTTTGAGCAGGGCTATACCGATATCATCAGCGTTTCTATCAACAGCCAGGGCTCAGGCACCTACAACAACTCTATCCTTGCAAAGAACGACTTCTTCGAGAACAATCCCGAGGCAAAGGATAAGATCCGCATTTACAATATCGATTCCAAATGCTACACACTGTTCTATGGTTATCCGATAATGGAATCCGCAAAAAAGATCCGTAAGGGCGCAAAAGTTGAAGAGATAATCGCTTATCTTGAAGACTGGTTCAATGTATGCGGCATCTATGCAGTACCTTACAACCTCAAGTACGCAAAGAAATCCGGACGCGTTTCCGCCGCTAAGGCATTTGCAGGAGAGCTGCTCGGTCTCAAGCCTGTAATACTCTTCGGCGACGGCACAACAGAGACCATTGACAAGATTAGAGGCGAAAAAAATATCGTTTCAAAGCTTGTCGATATCGTTGAAAAGAACATGACTCCCCAGACACCTTACATCATGCTTCACGGCCGTGACGATACTATAGCAAGAGAGATCGAAAAGGATCTTGTTAAACGCACAGGCAGAAAGGCTGAAATGTACGGAAGAATCGGTGCTGTTGTTTCTGCAAATATCGGCGCTGATATAGTCGGCATCATAGTAAGAAGAAAAAACAAATAACGTCAATAAAAAAATGCCGGATAAGCAATTGCTTATCCGGCAATATTATTATTTATTCAACGGAAGATCATTCTTCTTGAGCAGATATGTCTGTACCGCAAGTGCATCACTTGGAGTAAGTCCGCTGCCCGGGATATGGCAGTCTGCATTCTTCATTCCCTTTGAAGTGATGTGCGTCTTATCAGTTCCATTCTCAGAGAAACGATCGCCGTTTGAGAGCACCTGCATAATGAGAACTGCATCTGCCATCTGAACGATACCATCACAGTTTGCGTCGCCGTATACAACATCAACAGGAGGATCAATAACAGTACTGCCCTTATATAAATCAGCCGGCAGCTCGTCAAGTGTTATGCACTTCTCGCTCTGGAACACTGCCTTGACAGTATCTGCATTCTGATAATCATCACCGGAAATGAACTTCGGTGAGCTTGTTTCATCGTACCAGGTACAGAAATACAACCACATTGCATTCTCTGTCAGCATATTGTCCATGCTTGGAATAGTGCTGTTTTCCGGCATTGATACCATTTTTCTGTTGCCGACATAATCCACCAGTGACCAGAAGATACCACTCTCTGCGTCTTCATTAGGGCCGGAGGTCTTTCCGTCATGTCGGTTA
>JAAYBK010000408.1 GCA_012718885.1 Ruminococcus sp.
ATGATGTTTATGCATTTGATGAGGACTACGAAGTCTCACCAGGTCACATATTCAGATTCAAAGATAATGGAACTCTTTTATGGGGCTTCGATAAAAAAGACGGAATTTTGCGTTACTTTGATTACAGTGACGGAATGCTCCAGAAAGATAAGGAATTCTATGTTCTTGATGGAAAAACTTACTACTTCAAGGAAAAGGGCATATTAGCTTGTAATGAGAAGTGCGATATCAACGTAAACGGAACCGAATACACATATTGGTTCGGTGATAATGGTGCTATGATTACTGGCTGGCATAGTGATGGTAAAAATTACTATTTATTGGCTTCAAATGGCCGTATGTTCAAAAACTCCTATATTGAATTGGGTGGGGCATATTATCATTTAGATGGCAATGGAATTATGGCTGCTGATACAGATGTTGAGTGGAAAAATGGAATAAAGCTTCATGCTAATTCTGAGGGCGCTCTTGATCTTTCAGTTCTGAACCAGTATCAGCTGAATGAATTCAAAAATGAAGTTGCTGCATACTAAAATGTAAAGTTAATTGCATTGATCTGGTTTATAACTGCGATCATAAAAAATAAGGGCTGCGTAAACGGTTTACGCAGCCTTTTTTGATTTTTGAAACGAGGTAACACTATGCAGAACACCCCTCCGAGCATAACCTGCTCAGAGGGGCATTCACTGGAATATTAGGAGATTATGAGATCACTTATTTTTTTCCTTCTCCGATATTGGAGGCGAGTAAAAAGTCGAGATCATTAAGTGTAGAAGTTTTTGCACCTGATTTTACATTTTTACCCTTGTCCCATCTCTGCTGATAGGTATGGCCGGCTGAACCGTTGCTTGTGCTTACATAGATGTATGTATCCTCAACAGGGATCCAGCCTTCCTCAGGTCTGCATCCTGGCCACCATGTGAAATGGTCGCAGCCCTTTGCAACTAATTTGCCGTTCTGCTCCTTGAAGCCGTAACCATTTTCACTGATTATCAGTCTGTAGCCGTAGGTCTTTTCTGTATGGGAGATATCATCTGTTATCTTCATAGGAGTTTTAAGCTTTTCTACGCCGAAAAGTGATACAGCGTGGTTATGGTTCTTTACATGAAGTACAGCAGGCAGTACGATTCCATACTCTGTAAGCTTTGCATATCCGTCGATAGTTTCAGGAGTAAGAGTTATTTCATAGTTTGAGCGTGTGTTATAGAATAAGTAGTAATTCTGATCTTTCCAGTAATTATAGACAGCGGATATGTAATTGCTGAATTCCGGCCTGTTTGCAGAGTATGCATCCTCCGGAACATCAAGGAAGCTTGTTATAGTTTTTCCGTTATATTTTGTCGGGAAGAAATCTGAGAAGCTCTTCTTGTTGGTATATGTGAATACCTGAGCTAAAGCAGCACCGGCACAGCAGCCATTAGCGTTGCCGAACTGAGTTGCGTTCAGTCTCATAAAGTAAGGCTTGAGCTCGTTCATTATATTATCATATGACTTGCTTGTATTTACCTTTACATAGGGGATACCATAGCTGGAAGCATATGAGTTTGTACTTGTATTTCCGTAGATAGTGAATCCGGATACTTTTTTACCAGCATCATCGAATCCGATAGCTCTTGTACCAAGTGTAACATTGCCCTCAACAACTGCCTTCTTTAAGTTGCATTTCTTGAAGGCGTGATCGTTGACCTTGATGTTTCCGCTCAGTGCCACATATTCTACAGCTGTGCCATAATATGCAAATCTGCCTATATTGAGAGACTGTCCGTTATCCTTTACAAAAAGGGCAGGGGTGCTGAGCTTTGAGTCATACAGGAATGCGAATTCTCCGATGGATTCTATTGATTTCGGAATGGATGCTGTTTTCAGTGATGTACAGCTGTCGAAAGCGTGCTGGCCGATTTTCTTTATGTTAGAAAATGTTGCTGTTTCAAGGGCAGAGCATTTATAGAATGCATATGCACCGAGATTAGGTATATCGATTGCAGCTTCGGTCAGTTTGGGGTTGCTGGCGAAGCAGTATTCCTCCATTTCTGTTGCTTTAAAATTGACCTCTTTGAGGTTGTTGCATTTGGTGAAAGCCCAGTCACCAATCTTCTTGCAAGTTGCTTGTTCGCTCCAATCACCAAAGCATGATATTCCGCTCTTATAGAATGCAGACTCGCCAATATCGCCGAATACCGGGGCGACATGATTGTTTGAAGCGTTATAGAAATCAATATAGCTTAAGTTAGTACATTCTGAAAAAGCACTGTC
The DNA here is from genome assembly GCA_012718885.1 of Ruminococcus sp. Taxonomy (GTDB): domain Bacteria; phylum Bacillota; class Clostridia; order Oscillospirales; family Ruminococcaceae; genus Ruminococcus. The sequence continues at coordinate 2,254 of JAAYBK010000408.1, forward strand.
ACCGACTGTAAGCTCCTTATCACCTACAGTTACAGACTTAAGGTTTGTGCATCCCTCAAAAGCGCCTTCGCCAATTTCCGAGATAGAACTTCCACCCTTGAAGTACCTTGGACCGTAAGAGCTCCCACCGCCGGGATAATAATTTGTGGTGTATAATGGTTCGTTGCATCCGAAGAACTGAACCATTGTGATATTGGTCTGTCCTTCAAATGCATGAGGTCCGATAGCTACAACATCCTTGCCGTAAAGCTGTTTAGGTATTCTGACAGTAGCATTTGGCTTTTTAGTATAGCAGCCGGTAATTACTATGCCCTTGTCGTTCATTGATAAGTTAAGACCGACTCCCTCATATTCATCATAGTAATATCCGTCATATCTGGAATGCTTTCCTGATGTGATCTCCTGTCCTGCGTTATCTGCTGAAGCGATAACAGGTGTGTTGCCGGCGGCTGAAAATACATTTGTTAATCCGACTGGATTGCAGATAGCTGCGGCAGTAAGTGTAACAGCGATGCTGCGTCTTATCTTGTTATTCATATTTTTATTCTCCTTGTAATAATTTTTTCGTTTAAGCCTTTTGCAGTGTGCACCCTGCGGACTGGCTCTTTACACGCATATTATACAAGGATATTGCTCATGAAGTCAATAGAAAAACGGTAAGATGCATTTTTAAGGGGGTAAGTTGCATTTTTTGAGGGGTAAGTTGCATTTTCAGGGCAGTAAGCTGCATTGACGGGGGAGTATAAGATGTGATATCATGTAGTAGAAGCCAAAGGAATAATGCGGATGGCCGGAAATAGTTCTGTTCCTATTTAAAAGAAGTATAATATTGCTAAAGATCATAACAGCAGTTTTTCTGACGTATGACCGCTTTTATATTCAATGCTTGCTGAGAATGATATGTTTATTCACAAAAAGTTTACAAATTCATCCGCACATTTCCTGAGCTCAAACGTTAAACCTTACAAAGGATATTTGTATGGATTTTCCAAATCTTAATTCAAGAACGGAGGAATCAGTATGAAAAACAAATTGATCGCATTTCTGACAACCGGACTGATGATGACATCCGCAGTTGCAATACCGCCTGTATATGCAGAGGAAGAAGCTGAGTCGGATTCGCTGCTCGATTATCTGCCGGACTGGACACCTAAAAACTTTGGTGACGCTATGCGCCTTTACAATAAGTACGGCAGCTCCCCTGTGGAAGATAACTACATCTGCCTTGTCAGACCTGTGCCTTTTGACAAAAAGGATGATTATGAAATAAGCTACGGCGGAAGTATGTATTATATAAATACTCCTGCCTGCTTCAGCTTAGGGACCTATGATATAGAGATACCGGAAAAGCCTGATCCGGAGGATTACGGAGCAGTCAGGGCATATGAGAATTACTGTGACAGTATAGGTCTGTATACTCATGATTACAGCTTCTTTGAAAACTATGCTAATGATCCGTCGAGATATGTATTTCAGGTTGATATGTTCCGTGTTCTTAAAGGATATGATCTGACAGTCTCAATGCTAAAAAAATCCGGGGATAATTATACAGAGACTTACAAATACAGCTTTGAAAATACTGACGGCACTGTTGTTCAGACCGATATATACAGCTGGCTGCCGGACAGCGTACCGGAATTCAATGACTATGTGTCTGTACACGGCACGGCTTCTGTTAATGACTGCTTTATAGTATATTGCTCTGAGGTAAACTCCAGTACCGGCGCTTCACTAAAAATGGAGCAGAGCGGTGAGGGAAAGGTGAAGAAGGTCAGGGAATCATACTGCACACCATTTGACATTATGCCTACTCTGGACGGCGAGACATCACGTTCTGTAATATTATATCAGGCAGCTGCTGACGGCAATGTTGATATTAAATGGACTGTGGGCAGGGAATGGTCTCCTGAAGAGCCTTTTGAGCAGTTTACAGGCAAATACGAGATCAAGTACAATGGCGGTATTGAAGGCGGGATTATCATTGACCATTCGCCAAGCAGAAAAGGAAATACAATATTTACACTGATTGACAAAGCTACCGGAAAAACGATCAGTATCGGAAATAGATATGCTTATAAATATATGAGAAAAACTGATCCTCAGGAGCCTAATACAAGTTTAGTATTTGATATATCAGAAAACCCCTTCACTGTTGAATCAATAAATGCATATGATCCTGATTGCATATATTCTGTAAGCTTGGATCCATCAGGCGGAAGATATGACCATCCTGAGTTTGAGATCACAGCTGAGTATTTAGACCACATTGATGTGAACTGCTATCTGGAATGGATACCATCCGGCGATGTAAACGGAAATGGTTTGTTCAACCTGGCAGATATGGTATCATTGCAGAAGTGGCTGCTCTCAGCACCGGATTCGGAGCTTAAATTTTGGGAAGCAGCAGATTTCTGCCGTGATAATAAGATAGATGCATTTGATCTTTGTCTGATGAAGCAGGAGCTCCTTGAAAGAAAAATAATATCATATGTTGAGCCGGAGAATCGTGTGGTATATGGAGCATACTGCGGCGTTTTAGAGGACGGTCTTGGCTTGTATACAGGCCCCGGCGAGGAATATGAATGTATAGCTAAGCTCCCGAAGGGAACAGAGTTCAGAGAACGTGGCTACCAGAATAATAACGATGTATGGATGTTTATAGAGTACGGAGATAAGTGTGGCTGGATAAAAATAGTCAAGGAAGACGGCGTTACACGAACTATATACTCATATGACCTGGTTGACCAGCCGGTAATATATCTGTATCCCGAGGAGGAGACAGATGTTCATGTTGAGCTGGAGCTGACAGGATCAGATCTCGCAACAACATATCCTAAGTACAACAACGGCTGGGACGTTACAGCGTACCCGGACGGCAGACTTCTCAACAAGGCTGACGGTACTCACCACAGATATCTTTTCTGGGACAGTGTGAACTGCCTGACAAGGTTTGACTTCTCAAAGGGCTTCTGTGTTGACGGAAGTGACACTGAGAGCTTCCTTAAGGAAAAGCTCACATACATGGGACTGACCGAGGATGAGATGAATGAGTTCATCGTATACTGGCTGCCGAGAATGGAGCATAACAAGTACAATCTGATCTCCTTCCAGGGCAAGGCATATACCGATTCCGCAAAGCTGGATATAACTCCTGCACCGGATAGTGAATGCCGTGTATTCATGGCTTATGTTCCTCTTGAAGAATCAGTAGATATCGAACCCCAGCAGCTTGAGACCTTTGAAAGAAAGGGTTTTGCAGTTGTTGAATGGGGCGGCTGCGAGGTGAAGCAATAATAAAAAGCCTCCATAAGTATTCACGCTTATGGAGGCTTTTTCTGTATACAGATGATATCTGATGTGAATATATAAAGCAGCATCCCTCCGGAGGAGACCTCGGAGGGATGTTTTAGGGGGATAGTTAAAATAGGAGAGTTCTGTTATTTCTTTATGCTGAGGAGCTTGTTTACGAGATCCATTCCATTAAGAGAATCGCGTGTATTTACGATCGTCGTATCAGGAGAACACCATAAGTTAAAGTATATTTTATTATTTTTCTGATTTTCTGACGTAAGATTATTCCATGTCCACTTTCCTGTTTCATAATCAACGTATATACATTTGTCGTATGAGAAGTAAGAATCGTTTACATCATACATCAGTATTCTTGCGTCCATTACACCGTTCTTCCATGATTTATTGGTATTCTTATCATCTGCGTTATTATAGTATTCTATGCCGAGACAAACATAAGAATGTTCCAATGACTGTGTGCTCGATGTATAGCTGGCGACTGAAATATCCTCACCATAGTTGATATACTCTAACTGCCTGAGCAGTTCTTTATACTTATTACAGAAATTTGAATCGGTTTCGGCAAGAGGGATCTGGTGATCAGGGAACCATGGCTCATTTGCCCATATTGCATTCACAAATGACTTTGTATAATTGGAGCAATTGGATTTGAGACTTGATATATTGCTGTAGCCCGGTGCAAACTGGTTGACTGTAAGATAGCCATTGTATACAAGGGCGGATACGGCAGCCATTCCATAGCAGGAACTTTCAAAATTCTTATTCAGTATAACATTTTCTACATATGGTTTGTGACCATCAATATATAAGTGTTTGTATGCATTTGCGTTATTGTCATATACGCCGAACATTTCTTTATTGTTTCCGGAAGTCCATATGCATTTATCAGTCTTGAATTTGTTTACTGTATCCTTTGCAGCATCCTTTGTATTCTTATATGTGAAGCCATAATTAGCAGCATATCTGCTCATATTGCCGTTTTTTGTCTTGCCCCACAAGGTAAAGTTTGTTTTCTTGCCCGTATAGTTGCGCTGATGAGCGTATCCGAGAGCCTCTGTACCAATATAGACGTTATCATTCTTGCAGACAAAGTAGGTCATAGGGTCACAGCCGTAGAATGCACGAGTGCCGATAGAAGAAAGATTGTCTCCAGTGTATACGGTCTTGAGGTAGTGGCAGTCGGCAAATGCTGAATCACCGATGCTGGTCACGTTTGAAAGGTCTATATTAGTAAGACCGTTTACATTACAGAGCGCTTCCTTGCCTATCGTTTTTACTGTAGATGGCAGCTTGATGTCAAACTTATAACCGCTCCATGAGCAGCTGCTCTTGAATGCCTGATTGGGTATCTGAGTAAGAGTTGATCCTGTAAGATCAACAGTTTGCAGTTTAGCGCAATTAGCAAATGAATATCTGCTGATAGATGTAAGCTTTGGAGCTCTTATATCTGTTATGGAATTGCATCCCTCAAAAGCGCTGGAGCCTATTTCCGTAACGTGATCTAAATTGAAGTAACGCAAGCTTTCGCAGTTCTTAAAAGCCTGACTGCCGATACGAGTGATATAAGATCCTCTTCCGTCAATTGATTCGGAATAAAAATACTCTAATTTTTTGCAATTGGAAAATGCTCCGTCAGAGACCGTAGTAATTGTTTTGGGTAAATACGCCCCTCTTATAGTTGTCTGATTTTTGAAAGCGTTGTTTGTCATACCAACTACCTTCCAGCCATTTAAAGTTTCCGGGATCGTGATAAAAATATCACTTGCGGTAGTTTTACATCCTACTAAATAGACAGTTTTTGCATATGTGTCATATGGTTCAAAATACAGAGTATAACCTCTTGAGCTTTGATCATATTTCAAATAGCTGGAGGTGATTCCCGAGGAAATAACAGACGAATCATCTGCTGAGGCTACTACAGGGTTATTACCGGTTACTGAAAATACATTTACAGAGCTGACAGGATTGCAGAGAGCTGCGGCAGTAAGTGTAACAGCGATGCTGCGTTTGATCTTATTATTCATATTTTTATTCTCCTTATAATTATTTTCCGTTTAAGCCAT
>JAAYBK010000409.1 GCA_012718885.1 Ruminococcus sp.
AACTACGTATACACTATCGTGTTCAACCGCCTGCGCAGCAGCGGCAGCCGCGAGGATATAGAAGAATGCGTAAGTGATGTTTTCACCGACGTATTCAATTCATTTGAATATAAAATCGATGCAGCGGATGACATGAAAGGATTTATCAGTACTGTAGCGATAAGAAAGTCTGCGGCATATTACCATAGATTATGCTGGAATTCCGGTAGCGTTTCCTTGGATGACGATAATACTCCTGATATTCAGTCAAAAGAAAATATTTCAGAAACGGCTGAAAAGAACGACACCAGGAGAGAGCTTCTGAATCTTATAAGCAGCCTTGGAGAGCCCGACGCAACTATTATAATACAGAAATACTACTACGGGCGGAGCTCACGTGAAATAGCTGAATTCGTTCCGCTTTCGCCTGCGATGGTAAGAGTCCGAAGCAGCAGAGCATTGAAAAAGCTTCGTAAGCTTCTTATGGACAAAGAAATATCTGTCTGAAAGGAGGATACCATTATGAAAAAGAAGTTAAACCTTAATTTACTTGAAAATGCCGATAATCAAACATTAGAAGATCTTTCGGAAAATTATAGAGCGGTCAGTGAAAAGGAGGCTGAAAGGATTTTTCACCGTGTAATAAAGAATGAAGAAGTTTTTCAATCGGAAGATGATATTCATGGTGTAGAGATTTACCACAGAAGTATATGGAGAAAAGCTCTTGCTGTGGCCGCAACTTTCATTATAATCGCAGGTGTTGCGGGAGGCGGTGCATATTATTTTTCACAGTTGAGAAACATTAATAATGTCATTGAAGGAAATACGGATAATACGTCCATATACAGTCGGCTGAAAGCAAACAGGCGAAAATATGCCGCTATGAATACTGTTATGTCCGTATTTGATAATTCTAGAGCCGGATTTCCTGACCTTCACTATAAAGAGCAGGAGAAATTCTATGAATATATGGATCAGTTCGATATGCAAAATCAGATAGATCCGTCTGATTTTTTAAAAGTACCAAAGAGTATAACCTTCAATTTTATAACAGATGAAGACAATAGCGGATATATTTTTATTATTTACGAAAATGGATACTGTTCATGGACGGAGCGATTCAACGGTGAAGAGAAAACAACATACCATAAATTGCCTGATGGAGAAAAGAACTTTAATGATCTTCTGAAGCTTTATAATATGGATTCTATTTGTCATGATTGGGATAACGTTGCTCCTGAAGAAATAAAGAGTTTCGTTGAGAAAAACTTTGAAAGCAGAAATGAAGATACTGTATACGCTCATATTGACAATATTACAAAGAACTACAAGACTGTCAGCAAGTCTGAGATCATGGATATCATAGTAAGATGTGAATGGGAAAGAGCGACAGAATTCGAGCATAATGATTATTATGATATATCAGGCGTAAGCGTCAATAAGAATGGCTTTATGTCTGGAAACTATAACGGATATTATGTTGTATACAGGCTTAAAGACGACGCTGAGTTTGATATACTCAGTCAGATATGGGAGTCTTGCATATATGGGGATCCTAATGAAGCCTTCAAGCTGTTATATAGTGAGAGAACTGCCCAGTGGTTCCAGGGACCTACGTATATCGGACAGGGTAATACTGATTTTGATACAGTAACACTTTATTATACTATTACTGATCCCGTAAGCTTTGCGGACGGACTGGCTTCCCTTGACTGGATACACTGTGAAAGAAGTGAACTGGATGACAAAATGCAATATTATGGTGATAAGGGATATATCGTAAGGGGCTGTTATGAATTCATACCTTACGGATATTTCGGACGAATAAGCCTGCTCCCGGACGGATACCTGAGTGTTGAAGAGCTTGGAAGCTATAAGCTGGAAAAGGATAGTGACATAGAAAAGCTGAGGCAGCTTACAGACAAGTATCTCAATATTGATACAGGTTCTGTGATCGCTGAAAAGCTGTGGAGCGGAATGACGAATTATGATAATCTCAAAGCTCATTACACATATGAACTATCCTATGATGACGGAACTAAAGATACAATAAGCGGATATTTGAGCGTTGATGCCAAAAACGAAAAAATGTACGTTACCGGTGAAGGAAATATGATGCATTTTGATAATGAGCAGACAGTGGAGATCGTTATG
>JAAYBK010000410.1 GCA_012718885.1 Ruminococcus sp.
CCTTCATCGATTATTTTCCAGCCTTCATCTGAGACTTTTACTGCTCTGGCTTTTATTTCTCGTTTATTTTCGACACTGTTATTAGATGTGATAGTCACAGTAAAATTGAATCCCCAACTTATATTATACTCGTAGTTGCCAGGTAGTAAGAGATCTGCCATTTTGTTCCATCTATCAATGATTTTTTCCTCTTCTTCGGGTTCAATGTAGTCGTCTACAGTTATGATATATTCATATTCTGGAAATGATGATTCGTTACTGTTTGCTTCAGATCCTGTTCCCTCATCAAATGCATTTTTGTACCATTCTTTTTCCAAAATTGAGTCAGCTATCTTTTGTGGATATGCAAGCGGCAGCAAAGCGCTATAATTATGACTATAGAAAGCGTTAAAGTATTTTTCTGCTTCTGCGCTTAGTTCTTTTTTGGCTTCCGCTTCCGCTTCCTCTGCCTTCTTGAACAGTTCGTCCCATTCAGCCTGAAGTGAAGCTATCTCCTCGGCTTCTTCTTCTGGTGACAGTGAAGTTTCTTCCTCGATTGAGGAACTGCTGTTCTTGCTGCCGCAAGAAAATGCGGAGCAGGTCAAAAGACTCAGTACAGTGAGTGAAATTACAAGTTTTTTCATAATTGATTTTTCCCCTTTAATAAAATATATCATGTGTGACAAGATAGTACTTGTCTAATATATTTTTACATACTTTAACAATAAATTCAATAGTTTTTTCTGAAGTTTTTATTTCGTACAATATTTTTGTATAAAATGCGAAAATATCAACACTTAAATTTTTTCAGATTCTATATGGTAATTCTTTGTAAATTGTGTTATAATAGTAAGTAACTGGAATGAGGATAATTTATCCCCATTCGGTAATGTTTAAAACTGGAGGTATATACCAATGGCAAACAAATATTGCTACCTTTTCTCTGAAGGTAATGCTAACATGAGAGAGCTTCTCGGCGGTAAGGGTGCTAACCTGGCTGAGATGACAAACATCGGTCTCCCTGTTCCTCAGGGCTTCACAATCACAACTGAGGCTTGTACACAGTACTACGAGGACGGCGGTATCTCTGACGAGATCCAGGCTGAGATCAATGAGTACATCACAAAGATGGAAGGAATCACCGGCAAGAAGTTCGGCGACAAGGAGAATCCGCTCCTCGTTTCTGTACGTTCAGGTGCAAGAGCTTCAATGCCTGGTATGATGGATACAATCCTTAACCTCGGTCTCAACGAGACTGTTGTTAACACAATCGCTGAAAAGTCCAACAATCCAAGATGGGCTTGGGACTGCTACAGAAGATTCATCCAGATGTATTCTGACGTAGTTATGGAAGTTGGTAAGAAGTACTTTGAAGAGCTTATCGACCAGATGAAGGCTAAGAAGGGCGTTACTCAGGACGTAGAGCTTACAGCTGAGGACCTCAAGGAGCTCGCTGGCCAGTTCAAGGCTGAGTACAAGAGCAAGATCGGCGTTGACTTCCCTGACGATCCTAAGGAGCAGCTCATGGGCGCTATCAAGGCTGTATTCCGTTCATGGGACAACCCGAGAGCTAACGTATACAGAAGAGATAACGATATCCCGTTCTCATGGGGTACTGCTGTAAACGTACAGTCAATGGCATTCGGTAACATGGGTGACGACTGCGGTACAGGTGTTGCATTTACTCGTGACCCTGCTACAGGTGAGAAGAAGCTCATGGGTGAGTTCCTCACAAACGCACAGGGCGAAGACGTTGTTGCCGGCGTTCGTACTCCTATGCCTATCCAGCAGATGGCTGAGACATTCCCTGAGGCTTTTGCTCAGTTCAAGGAAGTATGCCAGACTCTCGAAAATCACTATCATGATATGCAGGATATGGAGTTCACTGTTGAGAACAAGAAGCTCTATATGCTCCAGACAAGAAACGGTAAGAGAACTGCACAGGCTGCTCTCAAGATCGCTTGTGACCTCGTTGATGAGGGCATGAAGACAGAGCAGGAAGCTGTTGCAATGATCGACCCAAGAAACCTCGATACACTTCTCCACCCACAGTTCGATACAAAGGCTCTCAAGGCTGCTACTCCTATCGGCAAGGGTCTCGGTGCTTCACCCGGAGCTGCTTGCGGTAAGATCGTATTCACAGCTGATGACGCTGTAGCATGGGCTGAAAAAGGCGAGAAGGTAGTTCTCGTTCGTCTCGAGACATCTCCTGAGGATATC
>JAAYBK010000411.1 GCA_012718885.1 Ruminococcus sp.
AAGACAAATATCAACGAGCTTCTTGGCGAAAGATTTATCGCCTATTATGACAGAGACACTTTTTTTGACGTATCGTTCGTAAGCGGGCAGGCGGAAAATCTCAAAAGAGTATCAATTCTGTTCTCGTCGTTGTTTATACTGCTTTCCATGCTTTCAATGCGTACCACGATAAAGCGTTTGTTAGATGCACAGTCATCAGATATAACCACGTTAAAATCGCTGGGGGTTTCAAATGGAAAACTGACATTCTACTACTCCCTCTACGGAATGCTGGTAAGCGTTCTTGGAACGGTGGCAGGCTATTTTATGTCGTTCCCGTTTTCAAAACTGATACAGAGATCGCAGAAGAAGCTGATCTCTCTACCGGAGTGGGAGATCAGGCATACCGCAGGCTCGTTGATAGTTATATTGCTGATAATAGTTTTGTCACTGCTGACCTCTGTCCTTGCCGCAAGGAAGGCGCTTATCGGTCTGCCAGCCGAGTCCTCGCATAACAAGGCTGTCCACGCAAAGGCACTACTTATCGAGAGGGGAGGGAAGATTTGGAACAAGTTGAGCTTCGGTATGAAGTGGACGCTCAGAGATGGGTCCGTGCACAAGTCGCGTATCATGCTCGGTATCATAAGCGTATGCGGCAGTTTTATGTTGCTCATAATTGGCTCGGGAACGCCCGATTCAATAAAAGCCTTTACTGCAAAAAGTTATTCAGAGGAATTTGTCTACGACTACAAGCTGACGCTCAATCCATCAAATACGCCGGAACAGACAGCCTTGCTCAAAGACGAACTGAACGGGCAGCTTATACAGAATGTTCAGAGCAGAGTTACTATTGACGGTAAAAGAAAAACGTATTTTAAGCCTGTCACCATTTTTTCGGAGGGAAATTATATTGGCCTTAGAACGCTAGGCGGAAGCGAACTTAATGAAAACGGCGTATATGTCACCGAGGGGATTGCCGATTCGCTCGGAATAAAAACAGGCGATAAGATAGCGCTTTTTACCTCTTTTTCAGGCAGAAGCTTTGATTTCACCGTGGATGGTATCATTCCGTCAGGTATGCCACAGACGTTTTATATAGGGGCGCAGCGCTGGACGGACGCGGGAGCAGCGTTCAGGCCGTCGCATTTACTCAGCGGTCCGGTGGATGATCCCGACAGCCTCGAAAATGATGCACGGATCTCACAGTTAATAACCAGCAAGCAGCAGGAGGATAACCTCAAAGATTTCAGCTCCGAGACGACGACTGTGTTTATGCTGATGAAGATAATTGCGTTTGCACTCGTTGTAATAGTGCTTTATAACCTCAGTATCCTCAGCTTTATAGAAAGAATTAAAGAGTATAACACATTCCGAGTTCTTGGTTTCCATTTCAGAGAGATATGCCGGCTCGCCTCATTAGAGAACGTCATTATTCTCATCGTCGGAACGCTTGTGGGAATACCGTTCGGGCTACGATTTCTTGAGCTTTACTGTGCGAACTTTTCAAACGACACGCTGAAGATATATCCTGTGATCAAAACGACAAGCCTTGTTATCGCATTCTGCATCGTGGCAGTTTGCACTGTTGCGACGATCGTCCTGCTTTCGCACAGGATAAGAAAAATCGACATGGTGCAGGCTTTGAAAGAATAGATTTACGGAGTAATCCGTGAGTGAATTGGTATTTTATATCTGATTCAATTTTGAACTGATATATCGATTGAAAAAAGTTCTGATTATTGTATAATTTGTAATGTAAACTCTCTACATTGTTACTCCAATAAGATGTAATTAGCGGAAGATAAAGAAAGGATATTATGAAATTGAATGATTGCAAAGCAATATTAAAATATTGGAATGCGCTTTCGATTTTTGGCTCTTTTCTTTTGCAAATAAACGTATTGTCTACCCATACGCCCGTGTTTCTACAAGAGAGCAGAACGAAGACAGACAGCTTGAAGCTCTGGTAAGATTCGGAGTTCCAGAGCAGAACATTATCATCGATAAAGCATCAGGCAAGGATACTGAACGTGAAGGCTATCAGTATCTGAAACGTCAAATACTCCGCAAGGGAGATACGCTTGTTATCAAGGAGCTGGACAGGCTTAGCAGGAATAAGACTGATATCAAGCGTGAGCTGGAAGAGTTCAAAACGGCAGGAGTACGAGTAAAAATTCTGGATATACCTACAACGCTTACCGACTTTTCGCCGGAGCAGGCATGGGTACTTGAAATGATCAACGCTATCCTCATAGAAGTGCTCGGAGCTATAGCTGAAAACGAGCGTAATAAGATACGTGCTCGACAGCGTGAAGGCATTGAAGCAGCAAAAAAGAAAAACGTCCGCTTCGGACGTCCGTCAAATCCTCTGCCTGATAACTGGCGTGAGGTGCTGGCGGAAGTCCACTGCGGAAAGAAAAAGCCTGTAGATGCAATACGAGAACTAGGGATCTCACGATCTTGCTATTATAGATTGTATGATAGAACTTAGATAAGGGCCTCCAAAATAATGGAGGCCCTTATTTTTTGTTGACAAGAGTTGATTATTTTGATATTATTATTTCAAGAGTAGAATACTTTTCCAAAATATGTCATGTGCGAGGTGAAGTGGTATTGAAGTCTAAAAAGAAAGCTTAAACATCATGATTTTACGGAATTTTTCGACTATTATGCTAAATAGCAGTGTCAACCATAATATGCTTTTTGCAGTATCGGTTAGGCATCCGCATAGTAAGTTTGGTACTTGGTTTGGTTTGGTTTGGTTTAGTTGTCATAAACGGTGATGGTCTATCACCTAGACAATTTGACAAAATGTGTAAAATGTCTAAATATCGGAAACAATTAAAAATATAGGGGGCCGTATGAATACAATCGAATTCAAACATTCTCTTGATGATTTAAGTAATTGCCTAAACGCATTAAATGGAACCTTTTCTCCTGATAGTATGAGTGCTCAATTGTTTTTTGGAGATGAGGAAATACCTGATAAAATGCATATCTATTTTCATGAAAGATTCCACTATTTACAAACAATCTTTACTTCATACGGTCATATTAAGTGGGGCGTTAATCGTTCAATGACAGCTGATGCAGTTGATGACTGGATACATTTATACAGAATCAATGGCAAAGGAATTATATCAGCTTATTACTATTTTGAAAAAAATAAAGAAGACAATCTCAAGCTATTCGCAGATATTTGTCTACAAAACACTGCAAGAACCATGTCTAATCTATCGAACACGCATTACCTTCCTGATGTTTTCAATTCATATTTCGATGA
>JAAYBK010000412.1 GCA_012718885.1 Ruminococcus sp.
CTCAATCTTCCTATACTCTGGTACAAGAAGAACGGCGTAAAGGAAAGAGTATCCATAATAACTTATTTCAAGCGCTGGCAGCCTCTCGTTGAGATAGAGGGCGAGATCGACAAGACAAATATCGATCCTAAGGTAAATACCAATGTTATGCCGGATGATGACGGACTGGATCTGCCGCAGCTTGTTGAGGGACAGTATACAGTGCTTTTCCTGGGATTTGATGAGGACATATTCAACACCGATGTTATGTGGATATGTCAGTTCGATATCCTTGCAGGAAAGCTGAGGATACTTCAGATTCCGAGAGATTCGGCAGTTCCGGACTTTACAAGCTCGCCGAATACTAAATTCAACAGCATATATTCATTGGGCGACCAGAATATAAATCCGCCTATAAACCGAGTTGTAAATGCAATATATCAGTGCTTCGGCATACCGATAGATGCTTATGTGACCACGACCTGCTTTGATATTGTTGATCTTGTGGACTGCGTAGGAGGCATTCCGATGACTCTTGATGCACCTATACAGTATGACGGTGTCACAATAGTAGATTCCGGTGATGTTGTACTGAACGGTGTGCAGGCAGAGTGGTTTATCCGCTACCGCAAGGGCTGGCTGGAAGGTGATATCGGACGTATACAGAACCAGAGAAGATTTATGGCAGCTGCTATGCAGAAGATGCTGAATATCTCCAAGGAAGAGGGCAAGACAAAGCTCTACAGTTACATGAAACAGATCTACGATCATAAGTGGATAGCTACGGATATGAGTATCGAGGATCTGAGCAAGCTGATCGATTTCACTTCAAATCTCTCAATGGACAGCGTCCAGGTAGATATGATCCCCGGAGAGGGAAGTGACGTAACAAAGCCGTATTTCGGACCTGACGGTCACGAATACTCCATATTCTCCATCCACCTCCAGGAGACCCTCAATCTGCTTAACAAGTATTACAGACCATATCAGCAGCCGCTTACAAGAAGTGATACGGCTATCGTTGAGTGGATAACAGATCATGTTGTTGATAACTATGATGATAAGACACAGACTCTTGATGCGGTGCTCAACGGAGCAGAACCGGCAAGAACCCCGAACTGATTAGATGATGAAAGGCGGTAAATATGACCGAGCAGGAAAAACTTGAGCTTATAATAAAGACACTCGACGCCAAGAGAGGCGAGGATATACAGGCTATAAAGATCTCTGATCTTACAATAATTGCAGATTACTTTGTTATTGTAAACGGTACCAGCAATACCCATGCACGTACCCTTGCAGATGAAGTGGAGTTCCAGATGTCCCAGAAGGGCATCGAGCCTCTCCGTCGTGAGGCGGATACCGGAAACACATGGATCGTGCTTGACTACGGTGATATTATTATCCACGTTTTCTATAAGGACACAAGAAACTTCTATAAGCTGGAAGGCCTCTGGGCTGACGGCGAGCAGCTGGATATCAGCAGCCTTATAACCAAGGAGTAATAGCTGATGTCCACGAATAACGAAAACGGAAGAAAGATCTGCATAGGCATAGGTGTGTACCTTGTTGCCAAGTGCGTTCTGAATATGATAATTGGCGGAGGCCTTGACATCAGCGGCCTGCTCATAGCAGCAGGGCTAAGCTGTGTGCTGTGGCTGGGGATACAGTATACCAATTATGCTGTGGCAGGAATACTTGCACTTATCGCACTTGTTCACCTGCCGGCAAATATCTCCAATATAAGCAGCAACTGGATATACCTCATCGAGGGCATCATCGATATAGGCATTGCCGCTCTGCTGTGTATACACAGCGACATCAAGGAGCATTTCACAAATACTTTGAATATCAATAATTAGTTAAAGGAATGAGTTATAAATGAGCAGATACGACTTCAAGTCAGTGGAAGCAAAATGGCAGAAATACTGGGAAGAGCATGAGACCTTCAAGACTGATGTATGGGATTTCAGCAAGCCTAAGTTCTATGCGCTGGATATGTTCCCTTACCCGTCAGGAGTAGGTCTTCACGCCGGTCATCCCGAGGGCTATACAGCAACAGATATCGTATCCCGTATGAAGAGGATGCAGGGATACAATGTTCTTCACCCAATGGGATATGACTCCTTCGGACTTCCTGCCGAACAGTACGCAGTTACAACAGGAAATCATCCCAACGGTTTCACACAGAAGAATATCGGTACATTCTCCAAGCAGCTCAAGGAGCTGGGCTTCGATTATGACTGGTCTAAGATGATAGCTACGTCCGATCCTGAGTTCTATAAGTGGACACAGTGGATATTCAAGCAGCTCTATCTTGACGGCTATGCAAAGTACATAGATATGCCTGTAAACTGGTGCGAGGAACTGGGAACAGTTCTCTCAAACGATGAGGTCATCGACGGCAAATCCGAGCGTGGAGGCTATCCTGTTGTCCGCAAGAACATGAAGCAGTGGGTAATTGATCAGCCTGCATTTGCAGAGAAGCTGCTCGAAGGTCTTGACGAGATCGACTGGCCGGAATCCACAAAGGCAATGCAGCGTAACTGGATAGGCAAGTCCACCGGTGTTGAGGTAGAATTCGATATTGTAGGCGGCGGAAAGTTCTCTATATTCACGACCTGTATCGAGACGATCTACGGTATCACCTTCATGGTGCTTGCTCCTGACGGAGATATCACAGCAAGCCTCCTTGACCGTGTTCAGAACAGGGAAGAGGTAGAGGCTTATATTGCCGAGACAAAGAAGAAGAACGATATGGATCGTACCGAGCTCAACAAGACCAAGTCCGGCTGTGAGCTTAAG
>JAAYBK010000413.1 GCA_012718885.1 Ruminococcus sp.
AAACAGGGGTCATACAAGCGCTATTATCTTATAAAATTATCATTTAACATCAAGATTTTACCATTTATGTCATCTAATTACTTGCATCGTAAGCAATTATTGCTGATTTGTGACCATAAATTGCTTTTTTTACAAAAAGACTTTACATTATTGCTATTGTGTTGTATATTTACATTAAAGCAAATATACAGTAATCATAGTAATGATACTGATAAAACTGTACATTTTTAAGTGCAGTTAAAAGAAAGGAGGAACTAAATAGCTGCACATGATTTAATTAATTTATAGGAGGGAATATGAAGATGTTTTCCAAAGCAAGCGAAAGCCCCAAAAGAAGCAGGAGCGTTTTCAAGATCTTTACTGCGGTCACGCTCACAATTACATCTCTGGCCATGACAATAGCTGCCGCATCCCCTGCCCGGCAGCCTGTGATCCCTAAGCAGGCCTCAGCAAGCAACACAGTTAAGATCATGCCGCTGGGCGATTCGATAACCTACGGAATGGCTGACGAAGGCGGATACCGAAAGTATCTCAGCTACCTGCTTCAGCAGAACGGCTACAGCAATGTTGACCTTGTGGGACCTGAGGGAAAAGACAGTGCCACATTCAACTACAACGGAAAAAGTGTCACCTACGACGACAACCATGCCGGCTACAGCGGCTACACGATAACAAATCTGCCCGGAGGCTGGTTCGGACAGCTTAACGGCATACTCGAAACTATGCAGGGAGGAGACTACATAAAGAAATACTCCCCCGACATAATCCTTCTCCAGATAGGAACGAACGATGTCTCCAACGGTCATCTTGACGGTTCGGAGGAACGCCTTCATCAGCTTCTCGACTATCTGAGAGAAAAGATGCCTTCCGGCGGCAGGATATTCCTCACCACTATCCCTGATCTCGGAAATACGGGCTGGGGAGGAAATTCCAACGGCGATATCGCAAAGTATAATGACCTTATAAAGAAGGTCGCCGGTGATTACAGCAGCAAGAACGTCGTATATGCAGATATTCATAGCGTTATCGACGCTTCAAAGGATCTTGCAGACGGTGTTCATCCCAATGCAGGCGGCTATGAAAAAATGGGTAAATACTGGTTCGAGCAGATAAAGAGCTATCTCGATGATCCCGGTACACCTCAGCCTTCTACAGATCCGGAGCCAGGCTCTTCTGAGCTGATATACGGCGATCTTGACGGCGATAAGGTCATAACCGGTTTTGACCTTGCACTTATGAAGGACGGTCTCATCAACGGCTTCGCCAGCAATGCCAAAAAGCCGGCAGATGTTGACAGGAACGGCAAAAATGAGATTGCTGACCTTATCCAGCTCCAGCATTTCATGCTTGGAAATATAAAGGAATTCACCGTCGCTGAAAAGCCGGTCATCGAAAAGAGCTACAACTTCCCGTCCGTAAGTGCTCTCAAGAGCTCAAAGGATATCCCCGACCCGTTCGTATTCATGGACGGCTCAAAGGTTGAGACCCAGGATGACTGGTGGAGACGGCAGAGCGAGATAAGCTGTATGTATGAATACTATATGTACGGCAAGTGGATCGACGGCTACGATGATGAGACTACTTATTCGATCAGCGGCAACAGCATGACGATAAATGTCAAGCGCAAAAGCACCGGCAAAACAGCCTCCTTCAAGGCTGTGATAAACTTGCCTAAGACAGTGCGCCACGAGGGCGGAGCACCTGTCATCCTCGGTATGCACAAGGGTATCTCCGAGAGCACAGCTACTTCCAAAGGCTATGCAGTAATCACCTACGACAGCGACGGAATGTTCAGCGCACCCGGTACGGCTGCCGATAACAACCAGCATACAGGCGCATTTTATACCCTCTACCCATACGGAAGGAACTGGGACGAGCAGACTGGCGATCTCATGGCCTGGTCATGGGGTATCAGCAGGATACTTGATGCTCTCTATGCAGGTGCTGCAAAGGAACTCAACATAAATCCTGACAGCTCTATCGTAACCGGCGTTTCAAGATACGGAAAGGCAGCTTCAGTCTGCGGCGCATTCGATACAAGAATAAAGATGTGCGCTCCTTCCTGCTCAGGTGCAGGAGGACTTGCACTTTACCGCTACAGTTCTGTCGGAAAGACCTACGACTTCTCCAGCAAGGGCGGTTCATCCAATTACAGATATTCAGAGAACGAGCCCCTCGGCAGCCTCCAGGCTTCCGGTGAGCAGGGCTGGTTCAACGGCAGATTCATGGAATTCAGAAACGTTGAGCAGTTCCCCATGGATCAGCATATGCTGGGATCACTCTGCTGCGATCCCGACAGATATCTCTTCATAATCGGCTCATGTGAGAATGAGGACTGGGTAAATGCTCCTTCAGTATGGATGGCCTACCTTGGCATGAAGCACGTATGGGATTTCATGGATCTAAGCGATCACCTTGCTATCAATATCCACAGATCAGGCCATGCGGTAATTGCAGAGGATGTTGAAAAGATGGTACAGTATTTCGACTATCATGTTTACGGTATAGCCCCTAAAATGGATCTGGCTGAACTCCAGACATCTGTATTTGCACTGCCTAAGAACAAGGACAGCTTCGCAGATACATTTGCATCTAAGTGGGTACACTGATCCAATTTCAATAAAACTGAGTGAGGTTATTGACAGGTTTCCTCACTCAGGTATCATTCCTCAATAAAAAAATAAGGGGAAAAAGACGATGCTTACTATTGGTAAACATCGTCTTTTTTTAGTTTTATTCAGAATATACACATGATATACTTTCGTGGATCATGTGCAGAACAGGCCTGTAAAACATCCGTCCTGCGTGAAACTCTCCCTATGCACGGAAAGAGCTTTCCGAAGAAATACAAATGTATTCTTCTGTCTTTATCCGATTATCGGCAAACCAGTTTCAGGATCGATGATTGGCTTCGAGGCAGTAATTACATCCTCTGTCTGGAATCCTATTATCTCAAGCTCTGCTGGTATATATTTCTCACTCATATTTATTACCTCCATTCATTTACTCCGGAAACTGTACATGGCCGTCAGCTTTTCCGGAGGACAGATCTACATTCTCCTCGATTATCTCATGGCCGAAGATGTCCGTTATCCTGAAGGTATACGGACTTGGGCCGAAACCGCTTTCGTCCTTGAAATAATTGTAGTCCGTCCGCTCAACCTCTACCATCTTTCCGTTTTTGAGTATCTCCAGCTTTTCTATCGGATATCTGTGGTTAAGGATCTGTATCTCAGAGAAATACTGATTATAATATTTGTTCTTGAATCTATAGCTTATATTCTTTTTATCAGGATCATTAAAAGGAATTATCTTCCAGGTCACATTCACTCTTCCGTCGACCAAATCAGCGATCTTTTCAAATGCCTTCGGGTCAAGATCGATATCTCCCGGTTTTCCCTCAGGAAGCTTGTCAACAACATATACATCCACACTGCCCTTCGGACCGGTAACCTTCAGATATGCTCCGGCCATCATGGCTGTATTATAGTCCTCGGTATTCAGTGCAGCGTAATAATGATCGCCTCTTACATCATTGAGCATTGCGTTGCCTAAATTATTTTTGTCCAGTTCATAGTAGGTCGCCTCACCGCTATGTTCTCTTGTGTAGTAATTTTTCAGCTCTTGCAATTCATATTCACGATCCATCATCATATGACCGTATTCATACAGTGTTTTACATATGAGCACTATTTTATCATCGTCAGAATTAAACTCATGAGCAAGATAATAAACAGGGCTGACATCTACACTGAAATCTCCGTTTGTGAATTTATAATAATCCAGAATATGTGAAACAGGAACATCTGTTGACACTGAGAAGAATCCTTCTCCGGCAGGATTTACATCAGCCTGCTTGTCATCGAATTTGAAATCTTCCAGGAATGCTCTCGCCTCATCTTCATCCGCCCCGCTGTTCACCTTGAAATAAAGTGCAAACCTTACCTCTGAACGAAGTGACAGATTCATTCCATAATATGTAACAGGTGCGTTTTTCAACTTATTTCCCAGACTATCCTTCAACTCTCTTGCAGCCCCCGGCTCCGAATCTATCCAGGTATCAGTACAGTCGTATCTGCCGTTGAGATCTTTATTTGCAAGATCATCCGTCCTTACTCCGAAATACAGCTGTGAGGCTGCACCGTATTGCAGAAGATATCCGGCAATACTATAATAAGAGGAAAGCTGCGGCTTTGAAAGCACCTTCATCAGGTAATCCTTAACAGTTACTGTCTTATCCAGCACAACTGTACCATCCTTCTTAACTACAATGTTATGCGGCTTAGTCATATTCATCGCATATTCATCAGCAGTTATCATACCGCCACGGCTTGTCTCCTCCGGTGTTATCGGACTTCCGTCGAGGGAGATATCATACTCTGAAATACTTTCTTCTGTTGTCAGATAGTACACTGTACCTATCTTTGAGCCGCCTGCAATGAGTGACATACTAAGTGTTACCTCACCGCTGCTCTCACTTACATACGAATAATCTCCGGATGTAACAGCTCCCGCAGCTGACGGGATTATCTCTCCGCCCACGGCCGTGACAGCAAGTACAGCTGAAGCCGCAGCTGCTGCAAGTCTTCTTTTAATGTCTTTGATTTTTTGCATATGGACCTTCCTCTCTGTAATATAATCCGTACTCCATCCACTATCAGCAGAAGCGATCATACGTCCTTATAATCATAGCATAAAAAATATGAATAAATCAAGTATATTTTGTGTAAATCATCCGCATGATTAACGTTGTATTATCCGAATAGTTTATTTTTTCGCACAAAAACTGTACATAAATTAAAATGTGAACGTAGGATCAAACGCAGCTTTGTAACATTACATCTGACCAAGACAAAAGCAGAAACATTTATTTTCAATTCTCGATTTGTTGACACATCATTCAGAATATGATAATATATTACTGATATTAATGATGATAAGGAGCGAGCCCGTTGATCTTACTTACAGCTCAGAATATTTCTAAAACATATATGGAACGAAAGGTGCTGGACGATGTTTCCTTCTTCCTTAATGAAGGTGACAAGGTCGGTATCATAGGCATAAACGGAACCGGCAAATCCACCCTGCTGAAAATACTTGCCGGCGCTGAGGAATCCGACAGCGGCGATATCATAAGGACTAATGGTATCCGCATATCCTATCTGCCGCAGATACCGGAATTCGGTGACAGCGGCAGCATACTTGAACAGGTGCTGCTCCACCTTCCAAAGGATCTCAGGCAGGCAAAGGAATATGAAGCACGTTCTATCCTTGAAAAGCTTGGCATATCCGATCAGGAGCGTGATATCAGCACTCTTTCCGGCGGAGAAAAAAGGCGTGCCGGAATAGCTGCCGCCCTTATTCAGCCCAGCGATGTGCTTCTCCTTGATGAGCCCACAAACCATATTGACAACGAGACTGCCCAGCTTCTTGAGGACCTCCTTATGAAGTACCGTGGAGCTATCGTTATGGTAACTCACGACAGATACTTCCTAAATAAGATCTGCCGCAAAATAGTTGAGATCGACAGAGGAAAGCTGTACGTCTGCGACGGAAGCTACAGCGATTATCTCATGCAGAAGGCTCAGCGTGAAGCGGACGCAGAGGCTGCCGAGCGTAAGAACCGATCCCTGTACCGCCGTGAGCTGGAATGGATAAGCCGTGGCGCAAGAGCAAGAGGAACAAAATCCAAGGACAGGATCGAGCGCTTTGAGGCTC
>JAAYBK010000414.1 GCA_012718885.1 Ruminococcus sp.
CCATTATCTTTATGGTAGTGATCCTGTGACGTCTTTTAAGCAGCCCTGCCAGTTCCTTGGCATCGTCCTTGCAGTCTGCATGGCATATGAACACCGTTCCCTTTGAGGGCTCAACAGCCGTTTCGGTATATCTGTCTGCAAGTGCAGTTATGGAGGCCTTTCTGCCTCTGGCCTTGCTCACGTTTACCAGGTGTCCCTCATTATCAGTGTGCAGCACAGGCTTTATTCCAAGCAGTCCGCCGACAAACGCAACAGTAGGGCTGATACGTCCGCCTCGCTTGAGATACACAAGATCATCGACCGTGAACCAATGGCTGATATGCATTATCTTTTCCTTTGCATACTTTGCTGTACGCTCCATATCCGCACCCTTATTCATATACTGCGCTGTAAGATATACCAGCAGTCCGAACCCGCCGGAGGCTGCAAGGGTATCAACAGTAATTATCTTACGGTCAGGATACTTTTCCAAAAGCTCATCTGCCGCAATTTTTGAACAGTTATATGTTGTGCTGAGTCCCGACGAAAAGCCAAGGTAAAGCACATCTTTTCCTTCCTTCAGCTCCGGCTCAAAGGCTTCCTTGAAACGCTCGGTATTGATCGCAGATGTCCTTGCAACAGTACCGTTCCTCATCATGCCGTAGAACTCATTCAGCGGTATTTCGTTATCTGTATATATCCTGTCCGCATCAGACAACGTAAATGTCATATCTATGCATTTGACTCCAAGCTCCTCGAGAAGCTCCTGCGTAAGGTCGCAGGCAGAGTCTGTGTATAGTGTAAAATTGTTCATAACATCTCTCCTTTCACCCCGTAAAAATTGCTGTGAACAATTAACTTTTTTGTCATTGATTTAATTTTCAAAATGTGGTATAATTAAGTAATAATACCTGAAAGAAGGCGTAGACCATGAACGACCTCAAATCCGTCATCGCAGATAATATCACTCAGCTCCGCCGCTCACACGGCATGACACAAGCTGAACTGGCAGAAAAACTGAATTATACCGACAAGGCCGTTTCCAAATGGGAACGCCGGGAATCACTTCCGGATATAACCGTTCTTAAGTCCATTGCAGACTGCTTCGGAGTGTCGGTCGATTACCTCATCTCCGCAGAACACAAGAATGAGATCTCAGAAGAGTTACCACATGAAGACACGGCTCAGGATCTCTCCTCCAAAAATCGCGGCTTCATTACCGGCATGAGCATAATGCTCGTATGGCTCGTGGCCTGCATTGCTTTTGTGCTCATAAACGCCGTTGATAAAAGCTCCGCTGTACATTGGCTCACTGTTGTATACGCAGTCCCGGCTTCTCTCATAGTCTGGCTGATACTCAACTCAATATGGTTCAATGTACACAGGAATTTCCTGATAATATCACTGCTTATGTGGAGCCTGCTCCTGGCTGTTTATCTCACGCTTCTCATTGCCGGAGCAAATATGCCTCTCCTGTTCCTTATAGGACTGCCCGGTCAGGCTATTATCATGCTCTGGTCCGGCATAAGGACTGGCAGCAAGCACTGACCTTCTGCTTTTAGTATAACCTGTATCCAGCCAACAGTCAACCGCCTTCTGCAAGACAGGCTCTACCGTTCGTTTACAGCCGTATCTACCGCTCTACCGTTGGTAGAGTAGGCTATATCACGTCGTTTCAGAGGATAATTCTCTTATCCATCGACAACAGAAAAGCTCCCGTAGGATCAACTCTACAGGAGCTTTTTACTTAGGCCATCAAAGCATTGAAGCTCTGAGCTCTTCCGGTGAGAGCTTTGAAAGATATGCAGGAGCAATATCAAATGCAGTCTTGCAGCCAGTAGCTCCCTCTGCCTTGAGACGGCTGAGTGCTCTTGCATAGCATATAAGAACGCTTGCTGTGAACTCAGGATTTGACTCAAGCTTCAGTGAATACTCTATCATCTGATGAGTCTTCTCACCGTCACCTGTAAGGCCGCTCCTCATTACAAAACCGCCGTGAGGCATCTTGTTGTGAACGGCATCAAACTCCTCTTCAGTAATGAAGTTTACAGTTGTATCATACTCATCGAAATAGTTCTTCATAGTCTTTATATCGTTCTCGATCTTGGCGAGATCAGCACCCTCCTCAGGAACGATCCAGCACTCTCTCAGATGCTTCTGACGAGTTGTGAGCTCAGGCTGGCTTCCTGAACGAACAGCCTCCATAGCTGACTCTATCGGAACAGTGTACTGGATTCCTCTCTTAACGCCTTCAACACGGCGGATAGCGTCGGAATGTCCCTGGCTTACGCCCTTGCCCCAGAATGTATAGCTCTTGCCGTTGGGGAGAATAGACTCTGCGTAAAGTCTGTTGAGTGAGAACAGACCCGGATCCCAGCCAAGTGAGATAAATGCAAGATGACCGTTATCCTTTGCAGCCTTGTCAACATTTGCGAAATGCTCAGGGATACGTGCGTGAGTATCGAAACTGTCGATAACGTTGAAATACTTAGCCATTTCAGGAGTCTGCTTAGGAAGATCAGTTGCGCTTCCTCCGCAGATTATCATAACATCTATATCATTCTGCATATTCTTCGCATCATCCATGCTGAAAACCTTAACGCCTGCGGTAAGCGGCTTTACTGTTGAAGGATCACGGCGTGTAAAGATACCTGCCAGTTCCATATCATCATTCTGTCTGATAGCAAGCTCAACGCCTCTGCCGAGGTTGCCGTAGCCTGCGATTCCGATTCTAACTTTGCTCATTAGACATTCCTCCTAAGAATTATTTATCGGATAATATTATATCACACTATCGCTTTAATGTAAAGAATTTTTTTGCGGATTGAAAAATTTTTCCGGATGTGGTATGATATAATTATATTCATTCAAGGAGCTTGACTATGTCAAACAATAATATACTTCTAAGATCCACGCAGTTATTCTTCATATTCCTGACAGCCGTCTGCACGATGCTTATATGCACAAAGTCCTCGCCACTTTATCCCATGAACGACTGGCTCGATGCAAACTGCTATAAGACTGTGGGAAACGCTATGCTCAACGGCAAACTTCCCTACCGTGACCTTTTTGAGCATAAGGGGCCGCTGATATACATCCTACACGCCCTTTCCGCATACATTTCCTTCGATTCTTTTCTGGGGATGTTTTTTATCGAGACTGCCGCCTGCTTCTTTTTTCTACTGCTCGCCTGCCTTACAGTCAGACGAATTTCCGGCAAGTGTCATCTCTGGACTGTACCGCTGACCGCCCTCGCAGTCTACAGCTCCGGCGCATTCTGTCACGGTGACAGTGCCGAGGAGCTTTGTCTGCCCCTGATACTCTGGGGACTTTACTGCGGACTTGGCCTTGTAACAGAAAAACGCTCACTTGCACGCAGAGAAGCCTTTATCATTGGTTTTTCGGCAGGCCTTGTTCTGATGACAAAATTCAATCTGCTTGGAGCTTTTGCAGGCATTATCCTCGTTATCTCTGTAACTGAGATACGCCGCAAATCTTTCCGCAAGCTCATATATTCTGCTGTTTACTGTCTTTTGGGCGCAGCAGTATCCATACTTCCCTTCATAGTCTTCTTTGCAGTAAACGGTGCGCTAGGAAGTATGTTCGAGGTCTATTTCTACGACAATATCTTCATATACGGCGACAGCTCTTCACCGGTATGGATGAATATCGCTGACGGTTATATCTTCCTTATAACCTTTCTGCCTGCCGGATTTGCACTGATATACCTGGGAACTGCCTTCTCCCTCTTCCGGAAGAAAGTCCTGCTGCCGGTATATTTCGGCACTTCGCTGCTGCTCTCGTTCCTGATGATATTTGCTGGCCACCTCAGCTATCAGTATTATCCGCTGGCACTTGCCGCTTTTGTACCTCCCGGGATCGGTATGCTGATATCATGCTTCAGCTTCAATGGAAAAGCAGCTCTCCCGGCAGCCGTCACGCATATCTCATCCCTTGCAGCCTGTATCACAGGCTGTCTGCTCCTTAGTCCGAACACCTACCTTATGAAATATGAACGCTCGGATATGCCGCAGTTCAAATTTGCTGAGCTTATAAATGAAACACCGGAGCCGAAGCTGCTCAACTATGGATTCCTTGACGGCGGATTCTATCTTGCCGCTGATACTATTCCTGAATACAAATATTTCTGCCTGAACAACACCGGACTGGAGGAAATGATAGCTGCTCAGAAGGAATATGTGGATTCAGGAGA
>JAAYBK010000032.1 GCA_012718885.1 Ruminococcus sp.
GACTCTAAAAAATTCATAATAATTACCTACGCTATATTATACCACAAAAAGCCCTACTTGTCAAAGATGTTTTTTGTGCAAAAAACAAAATTGTGCATTTCAATACTTTTGTGCATTAGTGCTTGTGCAATTTGCACAAGTCATTTGTTTATGCTATCCAGAATTTTACTTACAGTCTTTTCAATATTACAGCCATTTTCATCAATTAGTACATCGGCGTATTTTTCATATAACTGCGTTCTTTCGTTATATAGTTCAATCAATCTCTGGCCTTTTCTGATGACTACTCCCCTGTTCCTGATATTGCCAAGGCGGTAGCGTAGCTTTCGGTAATCCAGCTTAAGATAAACTATCGTCCCTATATCGGAAAGATGCTTCATGGCCTGCTTGCCGTAGACCACGCTTCCGCCGGTAGCGATAACGCATTTTTCCGCTTTAAGACGACTGCAAATGCGGTTTTCCGTCTCTATGAAGCCGTCTATCCCTCGCTCCGAGATGATATCCCTGAGCAGCTTCTTCTCCTTTTCCTGTATGACAAGATCCGTATCCACGAACTTATAGCCAAGTATTTTGGCCAGGATAACTCCGACTGTGCTCTTTCCAACGCCGGGCATCCCGATGAGAACAATATTATTTTTCAAGTGCATTTTCCTTTTTATCAGATTCCGGAATCGCCCCCTGCGATATCGCCGGCAGCAATTTCCACTACATTAATTTTACCCCTTTTGACTCCATATGTCAAGTACACAACCTACCATATATTGCGATTATTTCGTTCAGGCCATATAGTTTGACAAATATCATCATATATGATAACATTGTTACAGGAGGTGCCGCAATGAACAACAACCCTTTTCCCTATTCAACCGACAATAAGCGGTATCATACCCTTAGCTATCACTATAAAAATGTTTTCGGGAGCAGAGTTCAGAAGGCTGTGCTGGAGTGTGGATTCACCTGCCCGAATATCGACGGCTCAAAGGGCACCGGAGGCTGTATCTTCTGCGACGGCGGCAGCGGCTATTTCACACGCCCCGGCCTCTCTGTCACTGAGCAGCTCTCTGCGGAGACCGAGCGTATCCGCAGAAAATTCGGAAACGTTCCGATCATCGCCTATTTTCAGGCAAATACCAACACCTACGCCCCGGCAGATTATCTTAAAGCTCTTCTTGATGAAGCACTGAGCTTCCCGGGGATCGGCGGCATATCCATCGGTACAAGAGGAGACTGCCTGCCAGACGATATAACAGAGCTCCTCCGTGAGATAAGCCAGCAGACCTTCCTCACTGTTGAGCTCGGTATGCAGTCCTGTCACGATAGAACCATCTCACTTATCAACCGCTGCTGCACTCACGAGGAATTCCTCATCGGCTATAATAAGCTGAAAAGCGCAGGGATACGAGTGTGTCTGCACCTGATAAACGGACTGCCGGGCGAAACTCCGGAAATGATGATACAGAGCGCCGCTGAAGCCGCTTCCCTGAAGCCGGACGCTGTGAAGCTGCAGATGCTCCATGTTATAAAAGGCACAAAGCTGTCTGATATCTACGCACATGGAGATATTTCCCTACTCACAAAGGAAGAATATGTGGATATCATAGTCAGACAGCTTGAAGTTCTTCCGCCGGAAACAGTTATAGAGCGCATAACGGGCGATGGAGACCGCAGGAAGCTTATCGCACCGCTATGGAGCACAGATAAAAAATCCGTCATAAGCAGCATTGACAAAAGGCTGGCTCAGCTTAACACCTGGCAGGGACGAAAATATAATAAAATATGTGATGAAAGGCAATGAAAATGAACTACTACGAAGAACTGAAGAAGCTTCTCTCTAAGGATATGAACTGCAAACCGGCTGATTTTGACATTGAAGAAAACGTACTGACTATCCCGGCTCTCATCGACGGCCGAAGGATATATTCCCCGGAAAAGCACTTTTTCCATATGGTATCTACCGGATCAAATGTAATTATAAACGCCGACGAATGTCTCGATCAGGCTCTGGTCGCCTTTCTGAAGAAAGCCAGGGGATTCAAGCTGTTCGAGATACCGAATCTGCTTACTCTTGAGCCCGAACTGAACAGGCACGGATATACCCTAAGCGAAACATATCATATGTTCCTGCCTGTGGATAAAGAGATAACTCCTGACGGAAAATTTGATGTAAGATGGTATTATGATGAGGAGATACACCGATTCTACGGTGACAGCCGGTTTCCCAATGCGATATGCCCTGAATTCAAACCAGAAAGGCCTGACCGGATCGTTGTCTGTGCCTGCAAGGGACGTGAGATACTCGGTATGGCCGGATGCTCCGAGGACGCTGCGGGCTGGCAGCAGATAGGCATAGATGTCATGCCGAAATACCGCTCCAAAGGAATAGGTACTTTCCTTGTTTCACTTCTCAGAAACAAGATAATCGAAAACGGTGATATACCGTTCTATGGAACGCAGATAGCCAATATCCACTCATGGAACATCGCTATAAAAAGCGGATTCCGTCCCGCATGGATAGAGGTCGGTGCAAACAAAATATAAAAAAGCCGCTGGTTGATCCCAGCGGCCTTTTCTTTAATATAATGAGAAATGTTCGTAGTCAAGATCGAATGGTGCATATCTCTTGTATGCCTTATCGTTCTTCTCAACAGAGTAACTGTTTGCGATACCTTCGATCCAATCTGAGAATTTCTTTGAATAGCGGGTTCTGAGAACTGTCTTGATCTGATCCTCAGACCACAGATCCTTGTCTGTCATTCTCTCAGCGATATCACCCTTGATGATGATGTAAACAGTGTCCTTGTCGTATTCATACTTCTCAGCCTTATAAAGAGGCATATCACCAAATATCTTCTCATTCAGTGCCTTTTCAGCCTTCTCGGCATCAGTTTCTTCAGCAGGCTGTGTTGTAGTTGTATCGTTTTTGTTGTCAGCCGGCTCTGTAGTTGTCATCTTTGTAACTGTTACCTCATTTGCATAAGGATCAGCAGTTGTTGTAGTTGTAGTGTCTGAAGCATCGCTGCCTTCAGCTGTTGTGACAGCTGCTGTAGTAGTTGTTGTTGTTGTTACACCTGTATCACCGTCGGCAGGTGTTGTAGAAGTCTGAGCTGCAGTGTACTCCTCATACTCTGTCTTGACCTCATCCATCTTTGCCAGCTTCTTCTCGTTTGTTGTCTCAGCATTGATATCTCTGATCCACTTGTCGATCTTTGTATCAAGCTCACGCTTTGCGTCATCTTCAAGAGCTTTTCCGTCAGCGTCAGTCATCTTGATAGCGATATACTTTACTCTTGCTGTATTTTCCTTGAAGTATTCCTTCAGGTCATCCTCAGAACAGCCCATTTCTCTGTCAATACCGAAGTAGTGGTCGAAGAGGTGCTCCTGCTTGTATGTATTTGTACAAGTCTTCTTTATAGAATCATCGCTGATACCATTGTCTGAGAAGAGCTCGTTATCAGAAATAGACTTGATGTAAGTCTTTATCTCTTCTTTTTCCTCATCTGTAAGCTCCTCGCCCAGCTTGTCAAATTCTCTCTCAATTGCTACGTAGAGCTTGCAGGTCTCAGTAGCCTCCTTCTGGATCCAGTCCTCCGCATCCATATCCTCGATCTTTGAGCCCTTGATATCGTCGTATGTAGGAAGGCTTCCTGTAGAAAGGAACTGTTTGTACATCGCCTCTCTGTAGGCAACTATCTCATTGTTGATGAATATTCCTGCCGGAACGTCGTATCCGTCTATTGTAAGAGCATTTTTTGTTCCGTTTCCGAAAGTGATTGCTCCCGGAGCATTACATCCGGCAAAAGTTGTCGCAATTGCAAATGAAAGTGCTGCAGCGGCAAACCTGTTTATTTTTTTCATTGAAATTCCTCCGATTAGAAATAATAGATTCCATATACGGATAATTATACTACATTTTTTCTGATTTGTCTATAGGTAATCTGTAATTTTTTTCATTTTGTCACAATTTTTCCGAAGAAGCCCTGTATACATATTTTATTTAGGATTTTTCCTTGACTTAAAAACGAAAAAATGATAGAATATTAATATATGTATTCTTATAAGCGGAGGTCTTCGCATGAAAGTTGAATTGCTCGCACACACACCTGAGCCTGAAAAGATCGTGGCTACAGCAGCCAAACTCTGCTATTCCAGCAGCGATATCGGCTCACTCAAGGACGGTCTCACCGATGAAAAAACCGAAAGCTTTATCGATATGCTCATTTCCATCGGACATGAAAGCGTTATGGAACACGTAAGCTTCACTTTCGGTATCGACGGGATCTCCCGTGCCTGCTCACATCAGCTCGTCCGCCACAGAATAGCCTCCTACTCTCAGAAGAGCCAGAGGTATGTCAATGAGAGCGGCTTTGAATTCATAACTCCGCCGGCTATTACTGAACTGCCAGAAGCTGAGGAAGAGTACAACAGAGTCATAGGCATCATAACCGACAGCTATGAGAAGATCGCTGATATGCTCACTGAAAAACATACAAAACAGTTTATGGATCAGGGACTCGACGAAAAAACTGCCCGCTCAAAAGCTCGTAAGCTGGCCAATGAGGACGCTCGCTTCCTCCTCCCGAACGCCTGCGAGACAAAGATCGTCGTCACTATGAACGTCCGCTCC